>JAGWSE010000294.1 GCA_028869395.1 Alphaproteobacteria bacterium
GCTACGCCTTCCCGAACGCCACCGCGGCGGCGCTGGCGCAGACGCCTGGCCTGACGGCGCTCGCGGACCGGGTGGCCGCGTTGCCGAAGGTGGCGGCCTATCTCGCAAGCGACCGGCGCATCCCGTTCAACGAGGACGGCATATTCCGGCGCTACCCTGAACTGGACGCGCCGCGGTGAGCGCCGAGGAGGCCTCGCCGCACGATCACAGCCTGGCGGAGCTCGCCGGCGCGTTCCTGAAGATCGGGCTGCTGGGCTTCGGCGGCGTGGCCGTCATGGCGCGGCGCGTCCTGGTGGAGGAGCGTGGCTGGTTCGACGACGAGGCCTACGCGCAGATGCTGGGCCTCGCGCAGGCGCTGCCCGGCGCCAACACCGTGAACCTGGCCGTGCTGATCGGGGATCGGGCGCAGGGATCGCCAGGCGCCCTTGCGGCCCTGGCCGCGCTGATCGCGCCCCCCTTGGCCCTGCTGATCGCCATCCTGCTCGTCTACGATCGCATCGAGACCCTGCCGCTGGTGCGCGCGGCCCTGGCGGGCATGGCCTCGACGGGAGCCGGGCTCGTGTTCGGCACGGGGTTGAGGCTCGCCTGGGGGCTCAGGCGGCGGCGGACAGGCCTGCTGTTCGGACTGGCGGCCATGGTGCTGGTTGCGGGGCTGCATGCGCCGCTCGCCTGGACGGCGCTGTTCGCGGGTCTCGCCAGTATGCTCTACGCCGCCTGGGCGCTGCGGCGGGAGGCCAGGGCGTGAGCCGCCTCGTGCTGCTCGCCCTGCTGGCGGATTTCGCGATCCTGTCGCTGGCCGCCTTCGGCGGGGCGGCCACGATCGCGCCGGCGCTGCGCGAAGGCGTGGTGCTTCGACGCCACTGGATGAGCGATGCGGAGTTCCTGCAGCTCTACGCCGTGGCCCGCGCCGCCCCAGGGCCCAACATCATCATCGCCAGCGTGATCGGCTGGAAGGTCGCCGGCCTGGTCGGCCTGCTGGTCGCGACGGTCGCGGTGCTCACGCCCTCGTCGATCGTCTGCCTGCTGCTGGGGCGGCTGACCGTCCGCTTCGAAGCGACCGCCTTCGTGCGCGCCCTCAAGCTCGGCCTTGCGCCCGTGGCCGTCGGCCTGATCCTGGCGAGCGGGCTGGCCATTGCGCAAGCGGCCGACCCCGACAAGATCGCATGGGCGATGACGGCGGCGGGGGCCGCCTGGGTGGTGTTCGCGCGCCGCAATCCGCTGTGGATCCTGGCGGCGGGGGGCGCGCTGGCCGTCGCGATGCGCCTCCTTGGGCGCGCCTGATCAATCGCGCGTTGAACTGCATCGCGGTGCGACGTAAGTGGATCGCCCCAAGATGTTTCGCACCGCAAAAGGCTCATGACGACCACCCATCCGACGACCCGGCCGACGGACGCCCGACCGAGGCCTCCGGCCCTCGGCGACTTCAACGCCGACCGGCGCATCCTGGTGGTCTCGGCCATGGCGGTGGTCGCCGGCTGCGGCGGGGCGTTCTCCGCCTGGGCCCTGCTCAGGCTCATCGCCCTGGTGACGAACCTCGTCTGGTTCGGCCGCATCTCGGTGGCGACCGCCGACATGGGCCAGGCCCATCGCGGCGTCTGGATGGTGCTGGCGCCCGCCCTGGGCGGTCTCGCCATCGGGCTGATGGCCCGGTTCGGGTCGGAGAAGATCCGCGGGCATGGCATCCCCGAGGCGATCGAGGCCATCCTGATCGGCGGCAGCCGCATGTCCCCCAAGGTCGCCCTGCTGAAGCCGCTCTCCTCGGCGATCTCCATCGGCACCGGCGGCCCGTTCGGCGCCGAAGGCCCGATCATCATGACGGGCGGCGCGATCGGCTCGCTGTTCGCGCAGATGTTCCAGATGACCGCGGCGGAGCGGAAGGCTCTGCTGGTGGCGGGCGCCGCGGCGGGCATGACGGCCGTGTTCGGCACGCCGATCGCCGCCGTGCTGCTGGCCGTGGAGCTGCTGCTGTTCGAGTGGAAGCCGCGAAGCTTCCTGCCGGTGATCGTCGCCTGCGTGGTGGCCGCCGCCTGGCGTCCCTTGCTGATCGGCACGGGCGCGCTGTTCCCGTTCTCCGGCGGCCCGGACATCAACGGGGGCACGCTTGCCCTGTGCGCGCTGGTGGGAATCGTCGCCGGACTCCAGTCGAGCCTGGCCACCAACCTGCTCTATGGGCTCGAGGACTTCTTCGAGCGCCTGCCGATCCACTGGATGTGGTGGCCGGTGATCGGCGGTCTTGTGGTGGGGGCCGGCGGTCTCATCGAGCCGCGGGCGCTGGGGGTCGGCTACGACGTGATCCGCGACCTCCTGGGCGGCGGGTTCGATTCCGGGAGCGCGACCCGCATGCTTCTGGTCAAGGGCGCGATCTGGGTTGTCGCGCTCGCCTCCGGTACCTCCGGAGGCGTGCTCGCGCCGCTCTTGATCCTCGGCGGCTCGCTGGGATTCCTGGAAGGGCAGGTCCTGCCAGGCGGCGGAGGGTTCTGGGCGCTGGTGGGCATGGCCGCGATGATGGGCGGGACCATGCGCGCGCCGCTGACGGGCGCCCTGTTCGCCGTTGAGCTTACGGGCGACAGCCATGCGCTGCTGCCGCTGCTGGTGGCCACGGGGGCGGCGTACGGCCTGACGGTGCTGGTGCTGAAGCGTTCCATCCTCACCGAGAAGGTGGCGCGGCGCGGTCACCACGTCTCTCGGGAGTACAGCGTCGATCCCCTGCAGCAGGCGTGGGTCTCGGAGATCATGGTTTCTCCGGTCGACACCCTGGCCGCGGCCATGCCGATCGACGAGGCCGTGGCGTTCTTCACTGCCGACGAGACGCCGCGACACAAGAGCTACCCGGTCCTCGACCCCGAAGGCCGCGTCATCGGCATGGCCAGCCGCGGCGACGTGCTGCGCTGGATGAAGGCGCCCGGGCGCGATCGCCAGACCCTCGGCGACCTGGTCTCGAAGACACCGCTCATTTCCGGGGCGCCGGACGAACTCGTCTGGCGGCTGGTCGACCGGATGGTGGCGGAGGACGTCGGCCGGGTCCCGATCCTGGATCCGCAGGGCCATCTCGTGGGACTCGTCTCGCGCAAGGATCTGCTGCGGGTGCGCGCGCGCCTGCGGGGGATTGAGGAGGAACGCAGCGCCTTCCTGCGCCCACGACCCACGAGCGAGGTCGGGGCCTGACCTTCGGCCCCGTCTGTCGCCGGCCGGCGGAGCGGCGAAATGTCGGGAACCCGACGCGGCGCGGCCTCGTTCCGTTGCGCGCCGCGGCGAGGGATCGCTCCCGAACCAAGGCGGAGCCCCGCCGGTCGCAGCGCGGCGGGGCTCTTCCTCCCGGGTCACGCGGAACCCTTTGCGGCGTTCCGTAAAATGGCTGCACGCCGAGCGGGCCGACGCTAAGGTCCCTCGCTGATTCACCGCTTTGGGTAGCCAAGGAGAGCGCCGGATGCCCGGGGCGAACGTACTCGTCGTCGAAGACGACGCCGAACTCCTGCAGGTGATGACGCGCGCCTTGCAAGGCGTCGGGCACAACGTCCTGTCGGCGGCGACAGGTGAGGCGGGTCTGAGGCTGTTCCGGGCGGAGCCGCCGGATGTCGTCGTCTGCGACATCGTGATGCCTGACCGGGACGGCATCGAACTGATCCCCGAGATGAAGGCCGCGCGCCCGGACGTGAAGCTTATCGCGATCTCCGGCCGTCAGATGATCGGCGCGCTCGACGTCCTGGGCCTCGCGCGCCGGATGGGCGCGGACGCCACCCTCGGGAAGCCGTTCTCCCTGGACGCGCTTTTCGCCATCGTCGAGGCGGTCCTCATCGCGGATTGACCGGCGGCCCGGCCAATTCTCCCTTGAGGCGAATGCGTCCCACCCACGCGGAGAAGGTGTGGATATCTAATGATAAATTTCGACTAGCCAGACCGCCGGGGTCGTGCGTAGTGTCTCAGCCGGGGGTTGAATATGGGCGGGGGCGCAACGTGCGAATGACGCGCGAGCAGGCGGCGCTCGCCATCAGCGGACCACTCATGATTGCGGGCCTCGCCGCCGTGGCCCTCGCGCAGACATGGGTGGTGCGACTGGGCGGGGCCGCCATGGTCGCAGGCGCCGCCGGCGCGCTGGCCGTCAGCAGCCGGCTCGTGCGGCGGATCGCGTGGACCTTCGGCCTCGTGGGGCTGGCCGCCGTCCTGATGGGTCTCCTCTAGACGACTCCGGCATTCCGCCGCATTGACGCCGCAGGGCTGGACTCTGCTGATGGCGGGCATCGAGGGAGGCTATCGGATGTACGGGAGGATCGCGCGTGTCCTCAGTCATCGCGCGACAGGTTGGGTCGGCTTCGCCGCCGCGCTCGGGCTGGCGGCCGCCCTGGGCCTGACCACGGCGCAGACGCGACGCCAGGATACTCTGTTGCGCGCCCGCATCGCGGCGCTCGCGTCCCACGACGCCGCCGCCACCCAGGCCGAGCTCGTGAGCTGCCGGGCGACGGTGCGCTCCTATGCGGCGGCGATGGCGGCCTCGGCGCCGCAGGCGGAGCGGCCTCGAACGGTCGCCGTCAAGGCCGCGCACGAAACACCGGGCGAGGTCGCGGCCGAACTGGCCAACACCCCGCCCGCGGGGGTTGACGTCTGCGCCCGCATGGAGAGCGCGGACGAGGCCGTCCTGAAGGCCCTCGACCACCGATGAGCCGAACTCTTGTCTGCGGCATGGTTGTTGCGGCGGCCGCCCTGGCCGGTTGTGCGAGCCCAGCGCCGTGGGGCCCCGCCGCGCCCGGCGCCCAGCGGCCCGCCGCGGCCCCATCGGGCGAGACGCAGACACGGGTCGTGCGGGTCTACGTGCCGAGGCCCATCAAGTGTGTCCCCGAGACGCTGGGACCGCCGCCGACCTACCCCGACAGCGACGCGGCGCTTCGTGACGCGGGTGGGGCGGCCGACCGTTATCAGCTCCTGGCCGCGGGGCGCATCCTGCGCGAAGAGCGGCTCCAGAGGCTCGAGGAGATCGTCAGGCGTTGCCGCGCGGCTGCGCGCTAGACGTTTGATTCTAAAGACAAGCCTGTGGAACGAACGCATTGTCGCCACAGTTATCCGCGCATGCCGAGGTACTACTTCAACACCGTGGACGGGCAGTCATATCCGGACGAGGAGGGCACCGAGTTGCCCGATCTCCGGGCAGCCCGGACGGAGGCCGCACGCGTGGTGGGGGAGCTCCTGAAGGAGCAGCCGGACGACCTGTGGCGCACCGGCCGGCTACGCCTGGACGTGACGGACGAGAGCGGCCAAAGCGTGCTCGTCCTCGAGGTCTGCCTGGCCCCGGAAATCGCCGCCTGAGGCGGATCAAAGGCCGAGCTTCGTGCGTTTTGCGCGCATGGAAACCGGCAACGACGATCTGACCCGTCTGGTGGCGGAACTGCGCCGGGCGGTCATCGCGATCGAGCTTCGGCGCGGAAGGCCGCCGTCCCGCCGGCCGTCCCATAGGGGATCCGATCGGCGACAACGCGTCCGGACGACCTGATCGTTGGACCCGGCGTAGGCGGGTCGCGGCTGCGGGGGTCTAGGCGCTCGCGGACAGCGCGGCCTCGGCCATGTCGAGCCAGATCTCGGCGATGTCGCACAGGGTGCGCCGTTCCACCTCGGTCGTCGAGGCGGCGAGGAGTTCGAACGCCTCCTCCGCGCGGCGCACATAGCGCTTCGCCGCGTCCGTTCCCCGCGTCCTTGGCCGAGCGGGGGTGGGAAAGATCTCGATGATCGCCGACATGGCACGCTCTCCGTTCAGGCGGGAGCGCTTCCGCGTTCTCAGCCACCGGCCGCCCATGAACCTGCCGATGATTGACCGACCATACACGGGGGCCTGCGGAAATCCAACCCACGCTCTCCCACCTCATCGTGATGGGGGCTAGAAGTAGGCCATGGCGGACGCGACGTGCGAGGTCTGGTTCTATCATCTGGAGAGGACGGGGCTGGACCAGGTCCTGCCGGAACTCCTGGAGAAGACGCTCGCCCGCGGCTGGAAGGCGCTGGTGCGCACGGCCGATGCGGATCGCATCGAGCATCTCGACGGCTGGCTCTGGAGCTATCGCGATGAAAGCTTCCTGCCTCATGCTCCGGCCTCCGAGGCGGGCGCGGCGCGCCAGCCCGTCTTGCTGACGACGGATTTCGAGAACGCCAACGCGGCCGAGGCCCTGTTCCTGGTCGACGGCGCCGAGCCCGGAGAGCTTTCCGGATTCGCCCGTTGCCTGGTGGTGTTCGACGGGGCCGACCCGGGCCAGCTCGCCGCGGCGCGGGCGCTGTGGGCGCGCCTGAAGGGGCAGGGCCATCCCGTCTCCTACTGGAAACAGCAGGCGCGCGGCTGGGAGAAGCAGGCGTGAGGCTTACCGCCGTGACGTCTCTCCTCGCGTTGGTCGCCGCGTCCTGCGCGCCTGCCCCGCTCGCCAGCCCACGGCCCCCGGAGCCCTTGGCCGCCACGCCCGCGCCTGCGCCGCCGGCGGCCACGCCGGCCAGGGACAGCTGCGGCGCCGCGGGGCTGCAGGATCTCATCGGCCGCCCGCGCACGGAGATCCCGGTCCCGGTCTATCCGGACCGCGAGCGCGTCGCTTGCACCACCTGCCCGATCACCCAGGATTATCGGCCCGACAGGCTCGATATCTTCTTCGACGAGCGGACGGGGATCATTCGCCAGATCCGCTGCGGTTAGTCCGGCGTGGCGAGGCCCATCTCGCCCGGCGGCGGCCACCCCTTCGTGCAACGTGTCTCGATCGCGCAGGGTTCTCCCGTTATCGATTGCGCTGTGCGGATCGACTGGCGCGGCAACCCACGCATCGGCGAGTTCGACGAACAAGAGGGCTGGAGAAACCGCCGCCGGGCGGCCTACGACGACCGCTTCAAGTTGCTGGTTCTGTTCCCGGCCCGCCTCGCCGACC
>JAGWSE010000295.1 GCA_028869395.1 Alphaproteobacteria bacterium
GTCGATTCCGTCCCAGGCGCCCGCCTTGCTCCGGACGAGCTGGCCCATCTCGATGATATGGTCTTGGTAGGACATCGGCCTCTTCCGCGAAAATCCGCACAACATGGACGCGCCGGCGTTTGACAGCCGTCGCAGCCATGTAACTCTTGAATTTGCAGGTGCGAACCCGCACGGGGTCGGCGAAAAGGCGATTGTGTCACAGACCTACGTTGTAAAGTCTGTAAAGTTGTGACATTTACACAGGATGGCGACGGCCCCCACCGACCGCAAGCTGTTCCTGGGCGCGCGCCTGAAGCGTCTGCGCCGCGACCTCGGCCTGACGCAGACGCGCATGGCCGAGGATCTGGGGGTCTCCCCGAGCTACCTGAACCTCTTGGAGCGTAACCAGCGGCCGGTGACGGCGCAGGTGCTGCTCAGGCTCGCCGAGGCCTACGATCTCGATCTGAAGACGCTCGGGTCCGACCCGGATTCGGGCGCCGCCAGCGACCTGACCGAGGTCCTGTCCGACCAGATGTTCCGCGACCTGGGCGTGCCGCGCCATGAGATCGCCGAGGTGGCAGAGAGCGCGCCCGGGCTGGCGGAAGCCGTCGTGCGGCTCTACCGGGCCTACCTCGACAAGCGCCGGCTTTCCGAGCTGGGCGCGGTGGGACGCCCGGAAGAGGGCACCTTCGACCAGCTCTCGCCGTCGGACTGGGTCCGCGACTTCATCCAGGCGCAGAAGAACTACTTCGCCGAGCTGGAGGAGGCGGCCGACGCGCTGTCGGCCGAGCTGAAGCCTGAACCGCAGGACTTCGCGGTGGTCGCCCGCGAGAGGCTGCTCAAGCGGCACAACATCCAGGTGCGGGTGGTGCCGGTGGACGTGCTTCCCGAGAGCGTCCGCCGGTTCGACTATCACCGCAGGAGGCTCTTCCTCTCAGAGGTGCTGACCGGCGCCGGACGGACCTTCTCCCTCGCCTACCAGCTCGCGGTGCTGGAGTACGGGCCGCTGCTCGATGCGCTGGCCGACCGGGCCAGCCCGCCGGACCGGCCGACGCGATCCTTGCTCAAGGTCTCGCTCGCCAACTATTTGGCCGCCGCCGTGCTGATGCCCTATGGCGCCTTCTACGAGGCGGCGGAGCGGACGGGTTACGACATCGAGCTGATCCGCGCCCGGTTCGGGGTTTCCTTCGAACAGGCCTGCCACAGGTTGACGACGCTCGCCCGGCCCGGCGCGCGGGGGGTCCCGTTCTTCATGGTGCGGGTGGATTCGGCCGGCAACATCTCCAAGCGGTTCGCCGGGGCGGCCTTCCCGTTCTCGCGCTTCGGCGGCGCGTGCCCGCGGTGGAACGTCCACTCCAGCTTCCGCACGCCCGGACGCATCGTGACCCAGGTGATCGAGACCCCGGACGGCGAGCGGTACTTCACCCTTGCCCGGACGGTGGCGCGCGTGGCGACGCCCTACGCCGGCGAGGATTCCGAGCTCGCGATCGGCATGGGGTGCGAGCTCAAATATGCGGGGCGGCTGGTCTATTCGCGCGGACTGGACCTCGAGGAGCCGGTGGCGACGCCGATCGGCCCCGCCTGCCGGATCTGCGAGCGGCCGGCGTGCCCGCAACGGGCGGCCGAGCCGATCAGCCGGACTCTCACCGTCGACGACTTCTCGAAATCCATTTCGCCCTATCCCTTCGCCTCCAGCTGACGCCGGGTCAGACTGGCGAAACCGGGTTCTGCGTGCGCAAAATGCGCGCAGGGAGTGCGGGCGTCCAAATGCAACGAGTCCTGGCGCGGCCGACGGGCCGGTTCGAGCGCAAGCGCGAGGCGATCCTCGATGCGGCGACGGCGCTGCTGAACGCGCGGGGCGTGCGTGGCCTGACGCTCGGCGAGGTGGCCGAGGCGGTTGGACTGTCGACCACCAGCGTCACCTACTACTTCAAGCGCAAGGACGAGCTCGCCGGCGCCTGCATGCTGCGTGGGATTGCCGCGCTGGAAGCGATGGCCGCCGATGCGCTGAGCGCCGCCTCGCCCGAGGCCCGGCTGCACCGGCTGCTCGCCCTCTACCTGCAGCGGCTGCGCCAGATCGCCGAGGGCGCGGCCGCACCCCTGCCCTCCCTTGCGGACCTCAGGGCCCTGAACCCGCCGGCGCTGCAGACGGTCTTTCAGGCCTACATGGCGCTCTTCCGGCGCGTGCGGACCCTGTTCGACGCCCCCGAGCTGGACCGGCTGACGCGCGGACGCCGCACGGCGCGGACGCACCTTGTCCTGGAGCAGTTGTTCTGGGCGGCGGCATGGCTCCGGAACTACGACCCGGAGGACTATGCGGCCGTCGGCGAGGCGATGTTCGACATTCTTTCGCACGGCGTCGCGGCGCCGGGCGCGGCCTGGGCGCCGCTGCCGCTCACCGTGGCGGAGCCCACCGCGCACGGCCGCCAGGAAATGAGCCGCGACACCTTCCTCCTGGCGGCGACCCGGCTGATCAACGCCCGCGGCTACCGCGGCGCTTCCGTCGACAAGATCTCGGCGTCTCTGAACGTGACGAAGGGCAGCTTCTATCACCACAACGAGGCCAAGGACGACCTGGTGGTCGATTGCTTCGCGCGCACCTTCGCGATCATGCGACGGGTGCAGGACCTGGCGAGCGCGCTTCCGTCGGATCCGTGGGTCCGGCTCTCGAGCGCCGCGGCGGCGCTCGCCGAATTCCAGCTCTCGGATCAGGGGCCGCTGCTGCGCGCCTCGGCTCTGAGCGCGGTGCCCGAGCCGATCCGCCGCGATATGGTCGAAGAGGCGAACCGCGTGTCGGAGCGCTTCGCCGGCATGATCGCCGCCGGCGAAGCGCAAGGCTCGATGCGGCCGGTCGACGCCTTCATCGCCGCCCAGATGCTGACGGCGACCCTGAACGCGGCCGCCGACCTGAGCTTCTGGGTCCCGGACGTCAGGCCCAAGGCCGCCCCGGCGGTGTTCGTCCGCCCGCTGCTGATGGGCCTCTTCGCGCGCTAGACGGCCTTGGCTTCCACCGACGCCGGTTCGCCCTCGGCCGCCAGGTCCGCCGCGGCCGCGAGCTTGCGCAAGGTGTCCTCGTGGCTCTTGCGGCTGATGCGGTAGCCGATCAGCAGCAGCACGGTGAGGCCGTAGAGCACGACCTGGACCGGCACATAGGTCAGGCCCAGCGCGCGGACGGCGCCGGCGGGCACGTCGCCCGGCTTGACCCCGTGCGGGAAATGGATCGCGCTGATGATCATGCCGGAGGTGAAGATCCCCATGCCCGAGACGGCCTTGTTCACGAAGGCCACGGCCGCGAAGAACAGCCCCTCCTGACGCCGCCCGGTGGTGAGTTCGGAATCCTCCACCACGTCGGCGATCATCGAGGAGAACAGGATCGAGCCCGCGATACCGAGGCCGGTCGCGAACACGTTGTTGATCCAGATGACGGGATAGAGCGCTGGCGAGCCGTTGGGCAGGAAGTCGCCCATCAGTCGCAGCACAACGGGTCCGACGCCGATCGCCAGCCCCAGCGGGATGAGGACCATGGCCGCGGGCTTCTTGTCGAAACGCTTGGCGATCTGCGGGGCGATGGTGAAGGCGAACAGCGCCGCCAGCAGGCTCGAGAAGGTGAACATCCCGATCTGGAAGGACGAGAACTGCCAGAAGTAGGTCGTGAAGTAGAGGTTGATCGAGAAGCCCAGCCCGACGGCCATGGCGTAGAAGAAGCTGGACGTCAGGATCATCAGGAACGAGCGGTTGCGCAGCGTCCCGAACATCTCGCGCGCGAGGCGGCCGAGCGTCACATGGGCCTGCGGCGGCGCCCTGAGGTTGGGGATCTCGCGGTGGGTGCCGATCGAGGTCACCAGGATCGCGAAGATCATCAGGGCCCCCGCGAACACCCCGTAGTGGGCGTAGCCCTCGGGGTTCAGCTGGCCCACCGGATGGGTGGCGTCCGGCTTCAAGAAGACCAGCAGCGCCAGGCCGTACATCAGCAGGCCGCCCACCCAGCCGAACAGGAAGCGGTAGGAGAGCAGGCGCGTCCGCTCGTCGTACTCGGTGGTGAGCTCGGCCGCGAGCGCCGCGGAGGGGATCTCGTAGCAGGAGATGAAACTGCGGATCAGCACCGACGTGGAGAACAGGTAGGCCAAGAGGGCGCCCTGTTCCCAGCCCTTCGGCGGGTTCCACAGGAAGACGTAGGAGACCGCCACCGGCACGGCCGAGAGGTACATGAACGGGTGTCGGCGACCCCATCGGGTGCGCGTGTTGTCGGACACCTGGCCGATGATCGGATCGATGAAGGCGTCGAGGATCAGGGCGAACATGATCGCCAGCCCAACCGTCGCCGCCGGCACGCCCATCACCTGGGCGTAGAAGAACTGCAGGAAGTAGGAGAAGCCGTTGTCCTTAACCCCGAAGGCGATGGATCCAAACCCGTAGAAGAAGCGGGTCGGGAAGGTCAGGCGGCGGGCGCCCGGGAGCGCGGCGTTCGTGGCGGCCAAACGGATATCCTCCCCTGTCGTTGCGCGCGAGGCTGGGAGAGGCGGGGGCGGGCGTCAATCGTTTTGATGGTTCGGTATGGCCCGCGGGTTGAACCTCGCCGGTCCTGCCCGCGCGGGTCGCGGTTGCGGTTTGGCGCCCCGGGGGTAATCATTGATCACCAAGGCCCTGGAGAGGCCGCGCGGAGGAGGGGTCGATGGATCGGCTGAAGGGCAAGGTCGCGGTGATCACCGGCGGCTCGTCGGGCATCGGCCTGGGCACGGTGGAGCGCTTCGCGGCCGAGGGCGCACGCGTGATGGTCGGAGACATCGACGAGGCGTCCGGCCGGGCGATCGAGGCGCGGTTCGACGGCGAGGTCGCCTTCCGCCGCTGCGACGTGACCGAGGAGGGCGACATCGCGTCGCTGATGGATGCGGCGGCGGAGCGGTTCGGCGGCCTCGATGTGGTCTTCAACAACGCCGGCGCAGGAGGCGCGCGCGAGACTCTCGCCGAAATGACCGGCGAGGCGTGGGACCGCACCCATGCGCTGCTGCTTCGCTCGGTGGCGCTCGGCATGCGCTACGCCATTCCGCACATGAAGCGACGCGGCCGCGGCTCGATCATCAACACCGCCTCGATCGCCGGCATGCAGGCCGGCGCCGGGCCGATCGCCTATTCGACCATGAAGGCCGCGGTGATCCACCTGACTCGGCTGGCGGCGGCGGAGCTCGGCCGTGACAGCATCCGGGTGAACGCCATCTGCCCCGGGCTGATCCTGACCAACATCTTCACGCCGGGCGTGCCGCAAGGCTTCGCCGACATGATCAAGGCCGAGATGCGCCAGAGCGCGCCGGAGGCCCAGCCGATCCCCAAGGGGGGCGAGCCGGCCGACATCGCCAACGCCGCCCTGTTCTTCGCCTCGGACGAGTCCGAGTTCGTCACCGGCGTCCACATGCTGGTGGACGGGGGGATGCACACCGGTCCGCGCCAGGCCTGGGATCCCGAGCTGCGCGGCGCGCGCATCCGCGAGCGCGAAGAGCGACTGGCGGCCTGGCGCGCGGAGCACGCCGACGAGGTTTGAGCGATTTCCAGCGAGGATTTTGAGCGATGCGTTTCGGGATCTTCTACGAACACCAGCTGCCGCGGCCCTGGACCTCGGGCGAGGAGCTGAAGCTCTTCCAGGACGCGCTGGACCAGGTGGAGCTCGCCGACCGGCTCGGGCTCGACAACGTCTGGGAGGTCGAGCACCACTTCCTCGAGGAATATTCCCACTCCTCGGCGCCGGAGGTGTTCCTGGCGGCCTGCTCGCAGCGCACCAAGCGCATTCGCCTGGGCCACGGCATCACGCTGATGCCGCCCAACTACAACCACCCGGCGCGGGTGGCGGAGCGGATCGCGACCCTGGATCTGGTCTCCTGCGGCCGCGTGGAGTGGGGCACCGGCGAGAGCTCCGCCGCGCTCGAGCTCGGCGGCTACCGCGTGCCGGTCGCCGAGAAGCGCGACCAGTGGCGCGAGGCGGTCGAGCAGGCCGCCAACATGCTGGCCATGGACCCCTATCCCGGCTTCGAGGGGAAGTACTTCTCGATGCCCTGCCGCAACATCGTGCCCAAGCCCGTGCAGCGGCCGCATCCGCCCCTCTGGGTCGCCTGCTCCAACCGCGAGACGATCAAGCTGGCGGCCCGCCTGGGCATCGGGGCGCTGACCTTCGCCTTCGTCGACCCGGCCGAGGCCAGGCAGTGGGTGGACGACTACTACCGCATCCTCAAGGAGGAGTGCGTACCGATCGGCCACGCGGTGAACGCCAACATCTGCATGGTCTCCTCCTTCGGCGTGCATCGCGACGCCGAGGAGGCGCGCCGCCGCTTCCGCGAGGGCTTCCGCTTCTTCTCCTTCGCGCTCGGCTGGCATTACGGCTTCGGCGAGCACGTCCCGGGACGGAGCGATATCTGGTCGAAGTTCCAGGCGGCGCTTCCCAAGATGCCGGAGGGCACATCCGACGAGGGCGGCATCGGCACGCCCGATCAGTTGCGCGAGCACCTGCGGAAGTTCGCCGAGGTGGGCGTCGACCAGGTCGCCTTCATCCAGCAGGGCGGCAAGAACCGGCACGAGCACATATGCGAGGCCCTGGAACTGTTCGCCTCCGAGATCATGGACGAGTTCCATGAGAACGAAGCCGAACGGGTCCTGAAGAAGGACGAAGAGCTCGCGCCCTACATCGAGGCGGCGTTCAAGCGGAAGAAGGCCATGAAGCCGCTCGACGACGAGATCCCGCCGGTGCTGGCGCTCGGCCGGCAGATCGCCGAGAAGGCCCGCGCCGAAGGCCAGGAGCCGCCGCCGCCGATCAACCCCGACCGCGCCCAGGCCCGCCAGGACTGGGCCGAGGCGCTGAAGAAGGCGGAACGCGCGGGATAGGTTACCCCACCGTCAGGACCACCTTGCCCACGTGGGCGCCGCTTTCGAGGTGCGCGTGGGCCTTGTCGGCCTGGGCGAGCGGGAAGGTGGCGTCGATCACCGGCTTGACCTGGCCCTGTTCGATCCAGGGCCA
>JAGWSE010000296.1 GCA_028869395.1 Alphaproteobacteria bacterium
CGAAGTCCGGCCGGCGGTCGAAGGCATCGTCAACGACATGCTCAACGCCTGGTTCGAGGAACATCCTGCGGAGGCCAAGACCGTCGTCGGCAAGGTGATCCAAGCCGCCGCCGCGCGCGAAGCCGCGCGCAAGGCGCGGGAAATGACGCGCAAAAGCGCGCTCGGGGTCACGTCGCTCCCCGGCAAGCTTGCCGACTGTCAGGAGCGCGATCCGGCCAAATCCGAATTGTTCATTGTCGAGGGCGATTCCGCCGGCGGCAGCGCCAAACAGGGCCGCAACCGCGCATTCCAAGCCGTCTTGCCGCTGCGCGGCAAAATCCTCAACGTCGAGCGCGCACGCATGGACAAGATGCTCTCGTCGGAGCAGGTCGGCACCCTGATCACCGCCCTGGGCGCGGGCATCGGCCGCGACGACTTCGACATCGAGAAGATCCGCTACCACCGGATCGTGATCATGACCGACGCCGACGTCGACGGCGCGCACATCCGTACGCTGCTGCTGACCTTTTTCTACCGGCAGATGCCGCAGGTGATCGAGCGCGGGTACCTCTATATCGCCCAGCCGCCGCTCTATAAGGCGACGAAGGGCAAGTCGATCCGCTACCTGAAGGACGACAACGAGCTCGAGACCTACCTGATCGACGAAGGCGTCGACGGCGCGACCCTCGACCTTGCCTCGGGCGAGCGCCTGGCCGGCCAGGACCTGCTGCAGCTGGTCACCACCGCCCGCGGCGCCAAGGCCAACGTCGAGCGTCTCGCCGCCCGTGCGCCCGCCTTCGCCATCGAACAGGCGGCGCTGGCCGGCCTGCTGGCCGAAGGCGGCGATCCCGCCGTGGCGGCGGCGCGGCTCGACCTCTACGCCGAGGAAGGCGACGGGAGCTGGTCCGGCGGGCCCGGCGAAAACGGGGGCTTCCTGTTCAGCCGTGTGAAGCGCGGCGTCTCCGAGCGGATCGTCCTCGACGACCTCCTGTTGCACGCCGCCGACGCCCGGCGCCTCGCCGAACGCTCGGCGGCGTTGGCCAAGACCTTCGACAAGCCCGCCACCTTCACCCGCCGCGACAAGGCCAGCACCGTCCGCGGCCCAATCGACCTGGTGAACGCGGTGATGGACGGCGGCCGTCGCGGCCTCTCGATCCAGCGCTACAAGGGCCTGGGCGAGATGAACGCCGAACAGCTCTGGGAGACGACTCTGGATGCCGACGCGCGCACCCTGCTGCAGGTGAAGGTGAATCACGTCGACGACGCCGACGACATGTTCACCCGCCTGATGGGCGACCTTGTCGAGCCGCGCCGGGAGTTCATCCAGGAGAACGCCCTCGACGCCGAGGTGGACGTCTGATCGCGCAACCGCAGGTTTGACGCGGCTTTCGCTGCGCGCGCGGCCACTCTAAGCTCGCGCTGTCTCGCGCCCGAATACCGGCGCGTTTTCAGTGGCGTGGCGGTTGGGGGACGGCGTGGGGACCTGGTTGGTGCTCGGGATGCTGGCGACGGCTTCGGCCGCGCACGCGCAGAATGCGACGCTGAAGTACGGCCCGCCGCCCGCCTGGGTGGCGCCGCCGCCCGCCTTAGCCGCACGCGCGCCAAGCCCGGGCGAGCCGCTGCAGGTGCTGCTCTGGGACGAGCAGGCCCGGCTCGAACCCGCCGGCGAGACCACGTTCTATGAGTCCAAGGCCAAGATCCTGACGCCCTCCGGCCTGGAACTCGGCAACCTGGCGTTCCTTTGGGATCCGCAGACCGAGAGCCTGACGGTCAATCGCGTGACGCTCACCCGCGGCGGCCGTGTGATCGACGTGCTGGCCGACAACAAGTTCACCATCCTGCGCCGCGAGCAGAACCTGGAACAGGCGACCCTCGACGGCTCGCTCACCGCGACTTTGCAGATCAAGGGCCTGCAGGTGGGCGACGTGCTCGACATCGCGGTGACCCGGACCCACCACGATCCTCTGCTGGCCGGCCATCCGGTTCTGGCGAGCCGGTTGCCCAACGAGGCGGTCGACGGCGCCGTTAGGCTGCGGGTCACCTGGCCGAAGGGCGAGGCGGTCCGCTGGCGCACCACACCGGACCTCGCGAAGCCGACCCTCTCCGCCGACAGCCTGGTCTATCGTTTCGACGGGCTCGGACCCGTCACGCCGACCGACGGGGCGCCCGCGCACTACAACTGGCGCCGTTCGGTCGAGCTCAGCGGCTTTGCGCGCTGGAGCGACGTCTCGGCCCTCTCGGCGCCGCTCTACGCCGCCGCCGAGAAGCTCGCGCCCGACTCGCCGCTCAAGGCGCAGGCAGACAAGATCCGCGCCGCCACCGCCGATCCCGCGCAGCGGATGCTGAACGCCCTCGAGCTGGTGCAGAACCAGATCCGCTACGTCTACGTGGGCCTGAACAGCGGCGCCTACCATCCGGCGCCGGCCGACAAGACGTGGGCCCGGCGGTTCGGCGACTGCAAGGGCAAGACGGTGCTGCTGCTCGCCCTCCTGCACCAGCTCGGGATCCAGGCCGAACCTGTGCTTGCCAACATCGGCGGCGGCGACGGCGTGGACCAGCAGCTGCCGAGCCTCGGCGCCTTCGACCACGTCCTGGTGCGCGCCAGCGTCGCCGGCAAGACCTACTGGCTCGACGGCACGCGCATGGGCGACACCCAGCTCGCCGCGCTCGAGATCTATCCCTACGGCTGGGATCTGCCCGTGCGGGCGCACGGCGCCGAGCTGGAGCACCAGGACCGCCCGGCCCTGTCGCGGGCCAGCGACGACGTGACCATGCAAGTCGACGCCTCCGCCGGGCTGGATGTCCCGGCCAAGGTGCACGTCGACATGCTGATCCGCGGCGACCTGGCCTATGCGGGCCAGCAGCTGCTGGCCGCGCTGCCGCCGCAGCAAGCCACGCAGGTGCTGAAGGACGACTTCGCCAAGCAGTACGACTGGCTCCAGGCGAGCAAGGTTGCCTGGAGCTACGATCCGGCGCACCGCACCCTGCTCGAAACGGTGGACGCCGCCGGCAGGATGGACTGGCAGGCCGACACCGAAGGGCGGCCGATCCACTGGTTCGAGGTGGAGGACGGCCAGTTCGGCCGGCTGAAGCCGATCCGCCGGCCGAAGGAGCAGGACCAGTCCGCCCCTTATGCGCGGAGCTTCCCGTTCTACAACCGCTGGGCCACGACCGTGACGCTGCCCAAGGGCGTCGACTTCGGGATCGATGCGCCGGACATCCGAGTGCAGTGGGGCGGCTACGAACTGGAACGCCGCACGCGGATCGTCGGCCGCACGGTGGTGATGTACCGCAGCGGGCGCGGTCTCACGCCGCAGATTTCGGCCGCCGAGGCGGCGCAGTCGGAGGCGACGCGGCTCGCCTTCCACCCCCGCGCGGTTTTCATTCGCGCCGACGACAAACCCGCGAAGCCCGCCGCCGCACCCCTCCTGCCGAGTCCCAAGCCTGAGGACGCCGAGGGCCTGCTGAAGGCGGCCTACATGGCCGTCGCCACGCACGCCGCCGACCAGGCGCTGGCCTACGCCGACCAGGCGCTCGCCGCCAGGCCCGGCTGGGATAAGGCCCTGACGCTGCGGGCCGCTTTGCTGGCCACCGAAGGCCGGTACGCCCAGGCCGCCGACGCCTACGCCGCCGCCCTCGCGGCCTCCAGGCCGGCCCCCGAGCGGCTGATGCTCGCCCGGGTGGAGGTTCTTCAGGCCGGGGGGCAGAGCGACGAGGCGCTGCGCCAGGTCGCGCAGGTGCTCGCCGCCTACCCGAAGAGCGCAGCCGGCTATGTCCAGCGGGGGCAGCTCTATCTCGCCGCGCACGAGACCGGCAAGGCGCTCGCCGACGCCGAGACCGCCCACGAGCTGGCGCCCGGCGACAGCCTGCCCCTGCGCCTGCGCGCCGCCATCTTCTGGGACATGGGCCGCAAGGCCGACGCGCTCGCCGCCGACCGCGCCGCGGTGGCCGCCCAGCCGGACCTGCCTCTGAACCTCACCGCCTACGCAGACGCCCTCGATCGCGCCGGTCGGACCGCCGACGCCCGTGACGCGATGCATGAGGCGCTTCTGATGGACCCGCTCAACCTCGAAACCCTTTCGCGCGCGGCGTTCCTGGACAGCCGCCATCACGACTACGACGCCGCGATCGGACGTCTCGACGCGGCGCTGGCCCTCGCGCCCGGGCAGCCGATGCTGCTCAACGAGCGCTGCTGGACCCGCGCCCTGGCCGACAAGGACCTGCCCGCGGCGGCCAAGGATTGCGACGCGGCGATCGCGCTTCGCAAGGACTACGCCGAGGCGATGGACAGCCGCGCCTTCGTGAGCTTCCGGGAGGGCAGGTACGCCGACGCCGTCGCGCGCTACACGCGGGTGCTGGCGCTGAAGCCCGACCTGGCGCCATCGCTGTTCGCGCGCGGCCTCGCCCGGCTACGGAGCGGCGATATCGCCGGCGGCCGCGCCGACCTGGCCGCGGCCACGAAGCTCGATCCGAAGGCCGGCGACATCTACGCCGAGGTGGGCCTGCATCCCTGAAGGACGCCCTACTCGGCGGCCCGAGAGTCAGCCCCGCCGACCAGCGCCCTCAGCGCCGCCGCGTGCCCGGCGAAGGCCTTTCGCCCGGCGCTGGTCAGCGCCAGCCAGGTACGCTGGCGCCCGTCGGACGTGGCTTTGCGGACCGCCACGTAGCCCGCTTCCTCCAGCGTCTTGACGTGCTTGGACAGAACGCTCTCCGACACATCCAGCATCTCGCGCAAGGTGGCGAAATCCATGGTCTCGACCGCCGCCAGGCGCGCGCAGATCTGTAGGCGCGGCGGCGGATGGATCACCGGGTCGAACTCGGCCTTCATCAGGCCACGCCCAGATCGCGCCGGTAGGCCTTCTCCCAGAGGTGGCAGTGCACCCGAGCCAGCGCCGCGATGAGGACGCCGCCCGCGATGCAGGCGCCTCTGACCCCCAGCTCGTGGTCGATGTAGTAGGAGCCGATGAAGACCACCGCGTAGACCACAGCTGACCCGACCGCCACCCAGCGCGTCCGCCCGGCCCGATAGCCCGGGATCCAGACGCCCGCCTTGCGCTTGTACGCCCTCACCAGGAAAGCCAGGGCAACGAAGAAAACGGCTTCATAGGCGAACACGTAGGTGAGCGGTAATTCCTGGACCGCCGCCAGGCCGCCCAGCATCAGGCTCAGAGACCAGCTGTACCAGCCCGGCGCCCTGACCCGGTCGGCCATCTCGCGGTTCGCCGCGGCGATCTGGTTGAGAGCCTCGAGGCTCTCGGTCTGCGAAATCGGGGACATGACGCTCTCCTCACTTTCCGGTGCGGAAAGTATCGTCACTTTCCACATCGTCAAGTGAAAACTTTCCAACTCGGAAAGCGCGGTATTATGTAGCAAACACACCAAGACCCGCGCGCCCGTCACTGGATACGATGCATTGCGTATCGGATCGGGTGACACATGGAACGCACCGAGAACTCACAAAAGGCGCCCCTTGCTAAAAGGCAGAAGCCTGAGCGCCCCAACACCGTCTCAGGCCTCAAGCGCAAGCACGCGGAGATCGCGGGCCTGATCGAGGCCAAGCTGCGCGAGGTGGACGGCCTGGTGGCCGATCTGGACGCGGTGGAGCATACGATCCGGCTGTTCGATCCTGAGGCTATCCTGCCCCGTCCCAAGGCCGTGGCGAGCCCCATGCGTGCCGGGAAGGGCGGAACGCAACGAGCGGTCCTGCGGGCGCTGAGAACCGCGACGGCGCCGCTCACCAGCGACGACATCGCCCGGTTCGTGATCGCGGCCCGCAACCTGCCCGACGACGCCAAGACTCGCGACCTGATCCGCAGGCGCGTGGGCGTGACGCTGGCGAAGCTGAAGGCGCGGGGCGTCATTCAGGAAGTCCCGCACACCGGGGTCCACAAGGGATGGAAGCTTAACCGTTAACCAGCTTGAAAGGCTTGGCCAATCCGGCCAGAGTCCAATGTGGTGCGCGAACGATTCGCGGGACC
>JAGWSE010000297.1 GCA_028869395.1 Alphaproteobacteria bacterium
CGGCAAGTCGACGCTGCTGCTCGACACGCTCTACAAGTCGATCGCGCGCAAGCTCAACGGCGCGGCTGACGCGCCCGCGCCGCATGACCGGATCGAGGGGCTGGAACATATCGATAAGATCATCGACATCGACCAATCGCCGATCGGGCGCACGCCGCGCTCGAACCCGGCGACCTACACCGGTGCTTTCCAGCCGATCCGCGACTGGTTTGCGGGCCTGCCGGAGGCCAAGGCGCGCGGCTACGGCCCAGGCCGTTTCTCGTTCAACGTGAAGGGCGGCCGCTGCGAAGCCTGCCAGGGCGACGGCCTGATCAAGATCGAGATGCACTTCCTGCCGGACGTCTACGTCACCTGCGACGTCTGCCACGGGCGGCGGTACAACCGCGAGACGCTCGAGATCATGTTCAAGGGCAAGAACATCGCCGACGTCCTGGACATGACGGTGGAGGAGGCGGCCGACTTCTTCAAGGCCGTGCCGCCGATCCGCGAGAAGATGGAGACGCTGAAGCGTGTCGGCCTGGGCTACGTGAAGGTAGGTCAACAGGCGACGACGCTCTCGGGCGGCGAAGCGCAGCGGGTGAAGCTCTCGAAGGAGCTTTCGAGGCGCGCCACCGGCAAGACGCTCTACATCCTCGACGAGCCCACAACCGGACTGCACTTCGAAGACGTGAAGAAGCTGCTGGAGGTGCTCCACGAACTGGTGGACCAGGGCAATACGGTGGTGGTGATCGAGCACAACCTCGACGTCGTGAAGACCGCCGACTGGCTGGTGGACTTTGGTCCCGAGGGCGGCGACGGCGGCGGCGAGATCGTCGCCATGGGTAGCCCCGAGCAGGTCTCCGCCAACCCGAAGAGCTGGACGGGGCGCTACCTCTCGGAGCTCCTGGAGCGCCACCGCCAAAGGCGCGGTGCGGCCCGGAAACGGGCGTGATATCCCTGGCCTGAGGGCAGGGAGAACAGCATGATCCTTTACGGCGCGCCGAACCCGGCGCCGAACCCCCGCCGCGTGCGCATTTTCCTGGCCGAGAAGGGGATAGATCTCCCCGAGACGCCGGTGAACCTGATGCAGCGGGAGCACAAATCGCCCGAGCACCGGGCGCGCAACTCGCTGGGGCAGGTGCCGACGCTCGTCCTCGACGACGGCACGGCGATCTCGGAGACGGTGGCCATCTGCCGCTACTTCGAGGAGACCTCAGACGGCCCGCGGATGTTCGGCGCCACGCCGGTCGAGAAGGCGCTGGTGGACATGTGGATCCGGCGCGCGGAGTTCGTGCTGATGCAGCCGGTCGGGAACTTCTGGCGGCACGCGCACCCGCGCACGGCCGCCCTCCTTACCCAGTACAAGGACTTCGGCGAGTCCAACCGCGAGACCTACGCCGGCGCGCTGAAGTGGCTGAACCGCGAACTCGGGGCCAAGCCGTTCATCGCCGGCGAGGCCTACACCATGGCCGACATCTGCGCGCTGACCACGGTCGACTTCGCCGACTGGATCGGCCTGCCAGTGGGCGACGAGTACGAGGCGGTGAAGGGCTGGCGCGAGCGCGTGAGCGCTAGGCCCAGCGCGGCAGCCTAGGTCGCCGCGTCCGGCGAGAGCGCCCTATAGACGGCGACCCACGGCGCCTGGCCGATGACGATCCAGACCGGCGCGAGCAGGAGCTGCACGCCCGTCTGGAAGAGGTAGCGTCCCGGGTGGGCGGAGAACGCCTCCGCGCCGTGCAGGTCCCGATCGCCGAAGCCGGTGAGGAAACCGGAGACGACGAAGACCGCGATCCAGATGACGACAGCCATCAGCAGCATCAGGCAGAGCAGCAGGAGGCTCATCCCCAGAAGCCGCCAGGTCTGCCCGCGGGTGCGCCGCCAGGACTCCGCCACACTGATCCGCCGCTCGTGGAAGGCGATGACCGGCATCAGCGCGAACCGCAGCAGGAGCGCATAGAAGGCCAGGAAGGCGACGAGGCCCACGCCCACCGCCGCAAGGATCGAGGCGCCCGCAGCGGCCCGCGTCGCGACGACCGCGACCGCCAGCGGAGGCAGGGCGAGGACGGCGAGCAGAAGGCTTGCCGCGAAGACCCGCACCTCGTCGCGGCCCATCCTGAGATGCAGGAAGGCGGGCGCATCGGGCGCCAGCTCCACCCGCAGCAGGCCGCAGTAGATGACGAACTCAACCGCCGCGCTGCCTAGCCCGACAATCAGGCCGCCGAGGATCGCGCCCCACACCTCGGCCGCACCGCGCGATCCGGCGAAGGGCGAGATGCCGATGAGCACCACCACCAGCGCGACGGCGAGCGCCACCAGCGCCACGACATTGAACAGCGACCAGCCGACGATCAGCCTCCAGTGCCGGCGGACCAGCTGGAAGCCCTCCAGCGCCGCATCACTCGGTGAGAAGGTCGCCACGGTTTCCCCCTTGCGCGGCGGTTCAGCCGCGTGCGTCGGAGGTGCGCAGCGGCCGCGCGGGCGCGTCCCCGTGCAGTTCCTGGTAGGCCACGGCGAACGGCGAATAGATCATCACCAGCTGCAGCACCGAGAGGATCAGCTGCATGAACAGGGTGGCCACCGCGGCCACCACGGCGAGCGGTGAGAAGCCGCCGCCCTGGTCGCCGCCTGCCAGGCCCACCACGGCCAGGCCGATGATGCTGATCAGCAGCCAGACCATGACATAGAAGATTACCGCCAGCACGATCATCCCGAGCAGCGGCCAGAAGTGGCGGCCCGCGGTCAGCCGCCAGGCCTCTCGGATCGAAAAGCGATGGGTGGCGAACGTCATGGGCGTCGCCAGCGACAGGCGCACCCCGACCCAGACGGTGATCGCGGCCACGGCCGCCGCCAGGACGAACCCGAGCGCCGGGCTCACCTGCTCGCCCGCGGCCGCGGCCACGAAGCCCAGGAACAGGAACGCCATCCCGACCGCAAACAGCAGCAGGTTCACCGCCGTGAGGCGCAGTTCGTCCGGCCCGAGGCGCAGATGGGCGAAGCCCGGCTCCTGGGGGCGCAGCACGAGCCGATAGATGCCGCTGGTCAGCACGGACATCAGCGCCACCGCCAGCACGAGCACCAGCAGGAACGCCGGCCCCGATCGGGCCAGCATGCTGCCCACCGCGTCGATGTCCTCGGAGCTGAACTGGCCCTTCTTGGCGAGCGCAATGAAATCGGGGCCAAGGCTCACCATCATCAGGATGGCGATCACCAGCATGCCCGTGAAGTAGACGCCGCACCAGGTCAGCACGGTGCCCGGCCGCTCCCGCGTCAGGCGGAAGCCCTCCAGCGCTGCCTCGCTTGGCGAAAAGTCGTTCATCAGTCGTCCCTGCCGCCCGTCTTGAACAACGAGTCGGCGCCCCCATTGGGTTCAAAGTGTAAGGGGGATGGTCCCGGCGCAAGGCCCCGCTCGCGATGAAGCGCGATCGTTGCTAGTTAGCCACGCATGATGAGACCCGTGCATGTGGTGGGCGGCGGACTGGCCGGCTCCGAGGCTGCCTGGCAGATCGCGGAGGCCGGCGTCCCCGTGGTGGTGCACGAGATGCGTCCGGTCCGGCCCACTGACGCGCACCAGACCGACCGGCTCGCCGAGCTGGTCTGTTCCAATTCGTTCCGCGCAGACGACTGGACGGGCAATGCGGTCGGCCTGCTGCATGCCGAGATGCGCAGGCTGGGATCCGTGATCATGGCCTGCGGCGACGCACACCAGGTGCCGGCCGGCGGCGCACTGGCGGTCGACCGCGAGGGCTTCTCACAGGCGGTGACGGAGCGGCTTCAGGGCCATCCCAACGTCACCATCGCCCGCGAGGAGATCGCGGGCCTGCCGCCGGCCGACTGGGACAGCGTGATCGTGGCCACCGGCCCCCTCACCTCGCCGGCCCTCTCCGAGGCGATCCTGGCGCTCACCGGCGAGGGCCAACTCTCCTTCTTCGACGCCATCGCGCCGATCGTGCACCTCGAGTCCGTCGACATGGCGACCGCCTGGCGCCAGTCGCGATACGACAAGGAAGGCCCGGGCGGCGACGCCGCGGCGTACATCAACTGCCCGATGACGCGCGACCAGTACGAAGCCTTCATCGACGCCCTGTTGTCCTCGCCCAAGTCCGAATTCAAGGAGTGGGAGCACGTCCCCTACTTCGACGGCTGCCTGCCGATCGAGGTGATGGCCGAGCGCGGGCGCGAGACGCTGCGCCACGGACCGATGAAGCCGGTGGGCCTGACCAACGCCCACAAGCCCGACGAGAAGCCTTACGCCGTCGTCCAGCTTCGGCAGGACAATGCGCTGGGCACGCTCTGGAACATGGTGGGCTTCCAGACCAAGCTGAAGCACGGCGCCCAGACCGAGGTGTTCCGGATGATCCCCGGGCTGGAGAAGGCCGTCTTCGCGCGCCTCGGCGGCCTGCACCGCAACACCTTCCTCAACTCGCCGCGCCTGCTCGACGCGACGCTGCGGCTGAAGGCCGACACGCGTCTCAGGTTCGCCGGACAGGTGACCGGGGTGGAGGGCTATGTGGAAAGCGCCGCCGTGGGGCTGCTGGCCGGCCGCTTCGCCGCGGCCGAGCGGCTTCAGCGGCCGGCAGCCGCGCCACCTCCGACCACCGCCATGGGCGCGCTCATCGCCCATATCACGGGGGGCCACCTGGAGGCCGGGGCCGGCTCCTTCCAGCCCATGAACATCAACTACGGCCTGCTGCCGCCGCTGGAGCCGCCGCGGCACGGCCCGGACGGCAGACGCCTGCCGCCGAAGGAGCGCGGCCGGGCGAAGAAGCGGCTGGTGGGCGAGCGGGCGCTCGCCGATCTCGACGACTGGGTCTCGGAACAGCGGGCCCTGGAACCCGCGGAATAGGCCAATGTCTCGCGGCCGAGCGGACTCGAACGTCCGCCGCTAGATCCGGCCGCGCACCACCGCCAAGGTCACGACGAGACGCTTGGCGAGCTCGGAACTCCCGGATTTCCCCGCCAGGGCGGCATGCGCGACAGCCGGGAACGCCAGGGGCGAAAGGCGCCGCACCGCCGTCTTCGCTCCGCTGCGGGCGCGCTCGAACACCGGGCGCAGCGCCGGCGTCGCCGATGATCGTCGGCCCAGCGCCCAGGC
>JAGWSE010000298.1 GCA_028869395.1 Alphaproteobacteria bacterium
ACCTCCGTCAGCTTGCCCTGGTTCTCGTAGTACGGCAGCAGCGGGGCAGTCTGGTCGTTGTAGGCGCCCAGCCGCACCTTGAAGCTTTCCGGATTGTCGTCCGGGCGGCCGCTTTCGGCGAAGCGACCGGCGATGCGCTGCATCAGCGCCTCGTCGTCCACCTTGAGGCGCACGACCTGGTCGATCCGGGAGCCGCGCCGCTCGAGCATGATGTCCAGCGCCTGGGCCTGGGCGAGCGTCCTGGGGAAACCGTCGAAGATGGCGCCCCCGGCGTCTTCCGCCTCGGGCAGCCGCTCCTCGATGAGGGCGATGACGATGTCGTCGGAGACGAGCTCGCCGCGCTGCATGATGCCGCTGACCCGCTTGCCGAGCTCGGAACCGGAGGCGATCGCCGCACGCAGCATGTCGCCGGTGGAAAGCTGCACCATGCGGCGGTTGTCCACCAGCCGCTTGGCCTGGGTGCCCTTGCCCGCCGCCGGCGGGCCGAACAGGATCAAGTTCATCTCACGCCCCTCCCGTCGCGGACCCTCTTGACGGAGCCCGGCGAAACCCTGGTCCCCTGATTGGTCAGCGCGCGCGGACGCCGCGCAGCCGCGACTTCTTGATCAGCCCCTCGTACTGGTGGGCCAGCAGATGCGACTGGATCTGGGTCACCGTATCCATGGTGACGCTCACCACGATCAGGATCGATGTGCCGCCCATGTAGAAGGGGGCGTTGTAGAACCCGATCAGCGCCTCCGGGACCAGGCAGACGATGGCGATGTAGGCCGCGCCGATCACCGTCAGGCGCGTCAGAACATAGTCAAGATACTCCGCCGTCCGCTTGCCCGGGCGGATGCCCGGCATGAAGCCGCCGTACTTGCGCAGGTTCTCCGCCGTCTCCTCCGGATTGAACACCACGGAGGTGTAGAAGAAGGTGAAGAAGATGATCAGCAGGCCGTAGAGCAGGATGAACAGCGGACGGCCGTGCTGCAGCTGGCCGGTGAGGCCGGGCAGCCACTGCAGCCAGCTGGGCAGGTTGGCGCTGTTGACCGCAAAGCCCATCACGGTCGTCGGCAGCAGGAGCAGGCTGGAGGCGAAGATCGGCGGAATGACGCCGGAGGTGTTGATCTTCAGCGGCAGGAACGAGGTGTCGCCGCCGAACATGCGGTTGCCCTGCTGGCGCTTGGGATATTGCACGAGCAGTCGACGCTGCGAGCGCTCGATGAAGACGATGCCGACCGTGACCGCGACGACCAGCACCCCGATCAGCAACAGCCCGCCGCCGCTCATGCCGCCGGTGCGGGCGAGCTCGAAGGCCTGGCTGATGTAGCGCGGCAGCACCGCGACAATGCCGGCGAAGATGATCAGAGACACGCCATTGCCGACGCCGCGGCTGGTGATCTGCTCCCCCAGCCACATCAGGAACATGGTCCCGCCGGTGAGCGTCACGACGGTCGAGACGACGAAGAAGACGCCCGGGTGGTCGACCACGCCCGTGGAGGCCTGCAGGCCCATGGCGATGCCGAACGACTGGAAGACCGCCAGGACCACGGTCAGATAGCGGGTGTACTGGTTGAGCTGCTTGCGGCCCGCCTCCCCGCCTTCCTTCCTGAGCTTCTCCCACGGCGGATAGACCGTGCCGAGGAGCTGAACGATGATCGAGGCGGAGATGTAGGGCATCACGTTCAGGGCGAAGATCGCCATGCGCGAGACGGCGCCGCCCGAGAACATGTTGAACATGCCCAGGATGCCCTTCGCCTGGCCCTGGAAGGCCTGGGCGAAGGCGTTGATGTCGATGCCCGGGATCGGAATGAAGGCTCCGAGCCGGTAGACGATCATGGCGCCCAGGGTGAACCAGATCCGCTTGTGAAGCTCCGTCGCCTTCTGGAAGGCTTCGAAGTTCATGTTCGCGGCAAGCTGTTCAGCGGCCGAAGCCATTCGAAATCCTTAAAGTCGAGCCCGTCGGGTCCTGCTCACATAGGACGGTCCGCGCCGATGCGCGAGACCGGAATGGTCGCAGGCGCTCAGCCTTCCGCGTCTGCGGGCGCTTCGGTCCGGGTGACGGTCAGGGCGCCACCGGCCTTCTCGACGGCCGCGCGGGCCGAGGCCGAGGCGGAGTGGACGGTGATGTTCAGCTTCGACTTCAGCTCGCCCTTGCCCAGCAGGCGCACGCCATCCCTGGCGCGGCGGATGACGCCGGCCTTGATGAGCGCCTCGGCATCCACCGCGGCCTTGGGATCGAGCTTGCCGGCGGCGATCGCCTGCTCGATGCGCCACAGGTTCACTTCGGCGAACTGCAGGCGATTGATGGAATTGAAGCCGCGCTTGGGCATGCGCATGTGCAGCGGCATCTGGCCGCCTTCGAAGCCGCCGATGGAGACGCCGGTGCGGGCCTTCTGGCCCTTCACGCCGCGCCCGGCGGTCTTGCCCTTGCCGGAGCC
>JAGWSE010000299.1 GCA_028869395.1 Alphaproteobacteria bacterium
ACGCGCCACTCCCAGGTGGCGAGCAGCTGGTCAAGATGCGGCAGGGTCTTCATCCAGGGCGCCAGCTCGATGCTCTTCAGCTGCTGCAGAACGAGGGTCATCTCGTGGGTCTCGGCGAACCGCTGCTGGAGCGTTTCGCGGGCGTCCTTGCGATAGATGTCGTGTGTCTCGACGATGAGGTTCATCGCGGCGAGCGCGGGGGCGAGCTCCGGCTGCAGGATGTCGACCTCGGCCCCTTCGATGTCGACCAGCACCAGGACGCGCCGGCCCGCGAAGGCCTGGAAGTCCTCCGGTTTGAACTCGCCGCCGATCACGACCCGGTCGCTGACGCCGTTCATGGCGGCGAGCCGGGCGCACGCTCGCGCGCCTTTTCGTCGATGTCGTAGGTTTGGACCCTCACGTCCGGCATGAACCGGGCGAGGCCGACGGCGTAGTAGTCCTCAGCGCAGCCCACATCGACGACGCAGGCGTGCCGCGAGGTCGCCGTCGGTGGCGATGTCCAGGTAATCCATGCCCTGGAAGAAGCCGCCCCAGATCTTGCCGCCCACCCGCGTCCTGTAGGCGTCCGCGGTAGCCCGCGAAGGTCAGCGGCAAAGCAGGCGCAGCAGGCCGTTGACGTCGTCCGGCGGGACTGGATCGTAGGGCCAGCCGGCGACCCCGTCGCGGACGCGTTTGACGACGTTCTGGATGAGATCCATTCGCGGGCTCCGGCGCAGGTCGGAGTTAGGCGCCGCGCGCGCAGGCGCGACAACGCCCGGCGGTCAAAGGAGGCTGAGCACCTTGTCGGCGGGCCGGCACAGCGCCGCGCCCTTGGGCGTGACGACGATCGGTCGCTCGACCAGGATCGGGTTCTCCGTCATGGCCTTCAGGATGTCCGCGTCGGAGGCCTTCGGACCGGTGAGCCCGCGCTCCCCGGCGTCGGTGCCGCGCACGCGCAGCAGGTCGCGCGGAGAGACTCCCATCTGGTGGAACAGGCCCTTCAGCTGCGGCTCGGTCCAGCCCACCTTCAGGTACTCGACGACCTTGGGCTGGACGCCCTTCTCCTTCAGGAGCGCGAGCGCGTTGCGGGAGGTGCCGCAGTTCGGGTTGTGGAAGATGGTCACGTCGCTCATCGCTCGCCTCCGGTTGAGGCCGCTGGCTTAGCGGCAGAGGCTTCGATCACCAAGCCAGCGTTCGCGTCCCGGTGACGTAGGTCGAATCTGAATCGTTGAACGGCATGACATTGCGCGGTCGGGGCGGCAGGGGCGGCACGCCGGCCGGCCAGCCTTCCAGCTTGGCGTTGTAGCTCACCGTCATGTGGCCCGGACCGGCGGGCCGGATCACCAGGGTGACCCCGTCTGGGGCCGCGTCCCAGCGGACCAGCGAGCGCGCGCCGGGGGCCAGCGCCATGGACAGCGGCGCGCCCTGGACGCTGCGGAGGGTCGCGAAGGTGTCCGGCTGCAGGCCGAGCGCAATTTCGCGCGCGCCCGGCGGCGGCACGGCGTTCAGGACGAGGGATCCGTCGGGCTGGCGGGCGAGGGTGATCTCGGGGGCGGGCTCGGCGACGAACGGCGCGGGCGCGGCGTCCACCGGCCGCTGCCAGACCCAGTTGCTGAATCTGGCGATCCTGCCGCCCCCGGAGGTCAGGACCTGGCGGCTCCAGCGCGGCAGCTGGGGCGTGGCGCTGACGAACCAGGCGCGGCGCGCCTCCTGATCCTCCTGGTAGACGACATAGGAGGCCTGTGGGAAGCGGGCGTCGTAGGGGTCGTTGACCCGCACGGCCACAGTGACCGCCAGGCCCACGATGATCAGCGCCGGCCCGATCAGCCGCTCGGGCGGGGCGCCCTCCGCCGGCTGGGCGAGCGGCCATATGACCGCGCAGGCGGCGAGCAGGGGCACGGCCATCAGCTCCACAAGGTCGAGGCTAATGAAGGACGAGTGCGCGAAGCCGCCCAGCCATCCGAGCGTGGCGGCCGCAATGACCGACAGCAGGACCAGGGTGGGGACGGAGCGGCGCTCCGACAGGTCGGACGCCAGGGCGGCGAGCGCGCCGAGCACCAGCGGCCACTGGAAGGCGAAGGCGACCGGGGCGGCCATGACCTGCACGACCCCCGCCACCAAGAACAGCAGGACGAGCGCGCCCGCCCAGCCGCCGGCTCGGCTCACGGGGCGACCGTAGGCGGCCACGGCGAGGATGGCGGCCACGACGCCCATGGCCAAGCCTGCGGGATCGAAGCCGCCGAACAGAGAGCAGGCGAGTCCGGCGGCCAGCGGTAGGAAGGCGATCTGGCGCCGCCCGCGGGCGATCTCGGCCACGGCGGTGAGCAGGAACCCAACCGCCAGCAGCAGCAGCGCGATCTCCCAGCGTGAGACCTGCGCCAGCAGGAAGCGCTGCTCGAGGTAGCCGAACTGGGCGCCGGTGGCGCGGCGGGCGAAGTGCAGGACCGTCATGGCGCCGACCGCCGTGAACAGCGCCGCGCCCGCCCCGCGCGCCACGTCGGTCCAGGGGAAGGCCTCGATGCGCCGGGCGCGGACGACCGCGACGACGATCAGCACGGCGGCGAGCAGCAGGATCAGCCAGCCGACGAACGGCGGGTAGGCGAGGATCAGGTCGCCGAACACCTGGCTGTAGACGAGGTCGGGCGCAGCCTTCGGCAGGGCCGGGGCGAAGGCCAGGGCGCGGGCGGCCGAGAGCACCTGCTGGCCCATGTCCTGCAGCGTGCCGGGGTCCATGGTGGCGGGCACAGAGCTGGCCGCGTGGTAGTCGAACTGGTCGCCGGCGAAGGCGAAGTTCAGCCCGGCGATCCCGGCTTTGCGCGACACCGTGAAGTCGGTGTCGTTGGGCATGTGCTCGTAGACGAACTCGGAGAGCGAGGTGGCCTGCGGCCGGTCAGCGGCGCGCTGCAGGAGGCGGATCGCTCCGCCGTTCCGGGCGCCGGTCTGGAACATCTGGACCCGGCCGGCGTCCCCACGCGCCTCCATGTTGATGACGAAGCCGACGTGCTTGGCGGCCGGATCGCGCTCGAAGAAGGCATGGGCGCCCAGGAGGCCCGCCTCCTCGCCGTCGGTGATCACCACCATCACGTCGCGGGCCGGGACGCCGCGGGCCGCGATGGCGCGGACCACCTCCAGGGCCGAGGAAACCCCGGCGGCGTCATCGGCCGCGCCGCTGGAGCCTGGGACACTGTCGTAGTGCGCCATCAGCGCCAGAGCGGGCGCCGTGCGGTCGCGGCCGGGCAGGACGCCCACGAGGTTCTGCACGTCGCCGCCGATGACCACGCCCTTGGCCCACCGGGGCTGCTCGAACCCAACCCCGGCATGGACCTGCGGCGAGAGCCCCAGCGCGGTCATCCGGCCGATCAGATAGTCGCGCGCGGCGTGGTTGGCCGCCGAGCCGATCGGGTGCGGCTGTGCGGCGAAGGCCTGGATGTCGGACAGGGCGCGCGCGGCGGAAAAGGCCGTGGCCGGGGCGCGGACCCCAGCCGGCTTGGGCGGCTGCTGGACAGTCCAGGCGATCATCACCGCCGCGACCAAGGCGGCGAGCAGCGCCAGCAGACGTCCCATGGCGTCCCTCCCCCGAAAGACGAACTCGAATGCCAAACTAGCCCTGCGTCGGCGAAAACGAAAACGCCCGCCTGTGACCAGGCGGGCGCTACGCTCTCCTCACGTGTACCTCAGGCCTTTAAGCGGCGACCTGCCCCTCCTGCGGGTCGCGCAGCACATAGCCGCGGCCCCAGACGGTCTCGATGTGGTGTTTGCCGTTGGCGGCGGCCGCCAGCTTCTTGCGCAGCTTGCAGATGAAGACGTCGATGATCTTCAGCTCGGGCTCGTCCATGCCGCCGTAGAGATGGTTCAGGAACATCTCCTTGGTGAGCGTCGTGCCCTTCCGGAGCGAGAGCAGCTCCAGCATCTGGTATTCCTTGCCGGTCAGGTGGACGCGGATTCCGTTCACCTCGACGGTCTTGGCGTCCAGGTTGACCACGATGTCGCCGGTCTTGATCACCGACTGGGCGTGGCCCTTGGAGCGGCGGACCACGGCGTGGATGCGGGCGACCAGCTCGTCCTTGTGGAAGGGCTTGGTCATGTAGTCGTCGGCGCCGCCGGAGAAGGTCTTCACCTTGGTGTCGATCTCGGCCGTGCCCGACAGGATCATGATCGGGGTGTTGATCTTGCCGACCCGCAGCGTGCGCAGCACGTCCATGCCGCTCATGTCGGGCAGGTTGAGATCCAGCAGGATCAGGTCGTAGTCGTAGATCTTGCCGAGATCCACGCCTTCCTCACCGAGGTCCGTGGTATAGACGTTGAAACCTTCCGACTTCAGCATCAACTCGATGCTTTGAGCGGTGGCGCTGTCGTCCTCGATCAGCAGTACCCGCATTCGTCTCTCCTGCCCGAACCCTACAAACCCCGGCGAATTCTCGGAATCCGCCCCGATCCTCGCCGATAACTTGCCGGCGAGTTAATTTAAGACTGGTTAATAAGTGATGTCCCCGTTCGCGAGAATCGTTAATCCGATTTGAGAATCGGCAGCAAGGCGGCGCGTTAACCGATGCGCCCGCGCCCCTGTTGAATCTTTTGTGATTGGACGGGCCGGGCGAAGCAGGGGGCGGCGACGTGTCGCTCGCCCCCGGGCGCCGGAGGGCCGGCGCGCCTAGGCCGCCGCGACGGGCGGACGCTCCGGCATCAGCACCTTGCCGGTCTCCAGCAGGGTCTTGAGATTGGAGAGGATGCGGGGCCAGCCGCCGGAGACCGCACGGATCAGCTGCGACTGCGGCGCCTCGATCGAGTGGGTGACGGTGAGCTGGACGGCGTCGCCCATGGGCTCGATCTCGTAGACGCAGGTGGAGAAGCCCTCCGCCTTCATCTCGGGGCGGAACTCGTTGCGCCAGCGGATCGCCACGCGACGGGGCGGCTCCGCCTCGAGAATTTCGCCCGCGTCGGCGGTCTTGCCGTCTGTGAAGACCATCTTCCAGGGCGAGCCGGCGCGCCAGTCGCTCTCCTGGTGCATGCCGAACCAGTACTGCTTCTGGAATTCGGGGTCGGTGAGCGCCTGCCAAAGCCGCTCGGGCGTGGTGCGGATGAACGTGACGTAGACGAACTGGTCCAGGCTCTTGGTGGTCATCGGTCTTCTCCTTCGAGGGCTTGCTTCAGGGCGGAGAGGGCGGCGAGGCGTCGCTCTTCGAATTTGCCGATCCAGCGCTCGGCGATGCCGTTGATCGGGACGGGGTTGATGAAGTGCAGCTTCTCCCGGCCCCGGCGCCGGGCGGCGACGAGGTTGGCGGACTCCAGAACGGCGAGGTGCTTGGTCACCGCCTGGCGGCTCATCTCCAGACCCTGGCAGAGCTCGGAGAGCGTCTGACCGTTGCGGGCGTGCAGCCGGTCCAGCAGCTCGCGTCGGCTGGGGTCGGCCAGGGCCTTGAAGACGGCGTCGTCGTCCATGACTGCTAAATAGGCAACCAAAAAGTTGCGTGTCAAGGCGGAGCGCGGCGGAATCTTCACCCGCCCTTAAGGGCGAAGCGCCGAATCTCGTCGCAAGTAGACGAGGGGCGTTCGTGCAGAGCCTGGTGGCCGCGGTCGAGCGGCTTGATCCCTTGACCGTGTCGGGACGCGTGGCGGCCGTGCAGGGCCTGCTCATCGAGGCCCGCGGCGGTCTTTCGAGGCTCGCCGTGGGCGCCCGCGCCGAGATCGAGCGGTTTGGCGCCGGCCCGCTGCCGGCCGAGGTCGTAGGCTTCCGCGAGACCCGCGCGCTCCTGATGCCTTACGGGCCCGTGGAGGGCGTCGCGCCCGGCGCCGCCATCCGCATCGAGCCGCAGGGCTCTGCGGTGCGGCCGTCGAAGGCCTGGCTCGGCCGCATCGTCGACGCGTTCGGCGAACCCATCGACGGCAAGGGACCGCTGCCGCAGGGCGTCGTCCCCTATGCCCTTCGCGCCGCGCCGCCGCCGGCTCACGCCCGCGACCGGGTGGGCGAGCGGCTGGACCTGGGCGTGCGCGCCATGAACGTCTTCACCACCTGTTGCCGCGGCCAGCGCCTGGGGGTGTTCGCCGGCTCCGGCGTCGGCAAGTCGGTGCTGCTGTCGATGCTCGCCCGCAATTCGGAGTGCGACGCCGTGGTCGTGGGCCTGATCGGCGAGCGGGGCCGCGAGGTGCGCGAGTTCATCGAGGAGACGCTGGGCGAGGAGGGGCTGAAGCGCGCCGTGGTGGTGGTCGCCACCTCCGACGAGCCGGCCCTGAAGCGTCGTCAGGCGGCCTACATGACCCTGGCCGTCGCGGAGTTCCTGCGCGACCAGGACATGGAAGTGCTGTGCCTGATGGACAGCGTGACCCGCTTCGCCATGGCCCAGCGGGAGATCGGCCTGGCCGCGGGCGAGCCGCCGACCACCAAGGGCTACACGCCGACCGTCTTCACCGAGCTTCCGAAGCTGCTGGAGCGGGCGGGGCCCGGCCCGATCCGGCCGGACGGCACGCGCGCCGGGCCGATCACCGGCCTCTTCACCGTGCTGGTGGACGGCGACGACCACAACGAGCCGATCGCCGACGCGGTGCGCGGCATCCTCGACGGGCACATCGTCATGGAGCGGGCCATCGCCGAGCGCGGCCGGTTCCCGGCGATCAACGTGCTGAAGTCGATCAGCCGCACCATGCCGGGCTGCCAGCTGCCCTACGAGCGGGACCTGGTGACCCAGGCGCGGCAGGCGCTCTCGGCCTATTCGAACATGGAGGAGCTGATTCGCATCGGCGCCTATCGGGCGGGCTCCGACCCGCAGGTGGACCGGGCGATCGCGCTCAATCCCGCGCTGGAGGAATTCCTGCGCCAGGACAAGGACGACGCCATGAGCCTCGACGCCGCGTTCGCCGCCCTGGCCGACATCCTGGCCAGCGTGCCCGCATGAGCTGGTCGCAGTCGCTCATCAAGCTCGCCACCTACGAGGTGGAGACCCGGCAGAAGCGGCTGGCGGAGATCCGCGACCGAAAGGCCGTGGCCGAGATGAAGCTCGCCATGTTGGAGGCCGAGGGGCTGGCGGAGATGGCCCGCGGGGACGCCGAGCCGGTGGCCGGCCTCTACCGCGCGGCCTTCATGACGGCGCTGCGCGAGCGCAAGGCCGCGGCCCAGGCCGAGATCCGGGCGATCGAGATGGAGGAGCAGGGCGCGCGCGATGCGCTGGCGGGCGCCTTCGAGGAGCAGAAGAAGTACGAGCAGGTCGCCGAGCAGGCGCGCCTGCTGGAGCTGAAGGCACGATCCAGGCGCGAGACCGCCGCGATGGACGAGCTGGGGCTGCGCAAGGCGGCGCGATAGACGCCCCGGCCCGAGCAACTATAGCCAAGCTGCGCCCAAAAAAAGGCCGTCGGCGACCGTTCCCTGCAAGAACAGTGGGGGCGTCCACACGCCAGGCGACCGGTGGATGGTCGATCCGGGGATTACCTACACGGTGAGCCAGGTCGGCGCCGACGTGCACCTGCACAGGAGCGGTGGCGAGATGATCCTGCAGCACACCCAGCTCTCGTCCCTGCCGGACGGCTGGATCTTCGGATCCTAGGCCTTGGGCAGGCGAGCGCGCTCGGCCTCGAGATCGCGGCGCAGGACCGTGAGATCCTCGCTGATCTTGAAGATCGTCACGTAGAACTCGCAGAACGAGCGCCAGAGCAGGACGAGCACGGCGGTGACCAGCAGTCCCCCGACCAGCATCGGGACGGCCAGCAGGACCCCCCAGGGTAAGGGATCGCGGATTGCGACGCCGACCGCCGCGCCGGTGCTGCCGAAGGCGACCAGCAGGATCACGCCCAGGCCCGCCCAATAGACCAGGTGGATGACCGCATTGGTCATCAGCCGCTCGAAGGTGAGCAGGTCCCAAAGCAGGGCCCAGGCGCCGCCGTCCGGTCGATTGAAAGCCTGCCGCATCCGAATCCCAACGCTGCCGGGGGACGTCCCGCCCCGCGCACCGCTACCAGCCGAGGGCCGCGCCCGCAACGCCGCAGGAGCGGCGAGTCCGCGCAGGCGCCTAGATCGTGCCCACCGTCTTCAACCGCGCGCGCGGGTGGATCTCGTTCTGGCTCATCACGGCGGTCTGGCCGCGGAACCGCTCGATGATCGAACGGACGTAGGGGCGGATCACCGGGCTGGTGAGCAGGACCGGGGTCTCGCCGGAAATGGCGGCGCGCTCGAAGGTCTCGCGCACCCGCAGGATGAACTCCTGCAGCCGCGAGGGCGCCAGCGCCAGCTGCTTTTCCTCGCCCTGGCCGACGAGGGCCTCCGCGAACGCCCCCTCCCACTCGGGGCTGAGCGTCACGATCGGCAGGGCGCCGTCCTCGCCGCGGTGGCTGAAGCAAAGCTGGCGGGCCAGGCGGGCCCTGACCTGTTCGACGAGGTTGGTGACCGAACTGGTATGCGGGGCGGCCTCGCCGATGCCCTCGAGGATCGCCGGCAGGTCGCGGATCGAGACCCGCTCACGCAGCAGCGCCTGCAGCACGCGCTGCACCGTCGTGGTCGAGATGATCGAGGGGATCAGGTCGTCGACCAGCTTCTTCTGGTCGGCCGGCATTTCCTTCAGCAGCTTCTGCACCTCCGCGTAGGAAAGCAGATCCGGCATGTTGTCTTTCAGGATCTCGGTCAGGTGGGTGGTCAGAACCGTGGCCGGATCGACGATCGTGTAGCCGTGGAAGGTGGCCTCCTCGCGCAGGCTCTCGTCGATCCAGGTGGCGGGCAGGCCGAAGGCGGGCTCCCGGACGTGCTCGCCGGGCAGCTCCACCTGGCCGCCGCGGGGGTCCATGGCCATCAGCTGCCCCAGCCGCACTTCGCCGGAGCCGGCCTCCATCTCCTTGATGCGGATGCAGTAGCCCTGCGAGGGCAGGCGCATGTTGTCGAGGATGCGCACGGAGGGCATCACGAAGCCGAACTCGGCGGCCAGCGTGCGCCGCAGCGCCTTGATCTGATCGGTCAGCCGGCGGCCTTCCAGATCGTTGATCAGGCCGAGAAGACCATAGCCCAGCTCGATCTTGATCTCGTCGATGGCCAGGGTCTGGGAGATCGGCTCCTCGTCCGGTGGCGCATCGGCGGCGATCTCCACCTGTGGGACCTCGGCGGCCCTGCGCGATCGGCGCCAGGCCAGCGTGCCGGCGCCGACCGAGATGACCGCGAACGGCAGGATCGGCATGCCCGGGATGAAGGCGATGACGCCGGCCGCGGCCGAGACCATGCCGAGGCTGATCGGGTTCATCGCCAGCTGGGCGACGAGGGCCTTGTCGGCGGAGCCCTCGACCCCCGACTTCGAGACCAGCAGGCCCGCGGCGATGGAGATGATCAGGGCCGGGATCTGGCTGACCAGGCCGTCGCCGATGGTCATCACCGTATAGGTCGAGAAGGCCTGGCCGATCGGCACGTGGTGCTGGATCACCCCAATGAGGATACCGCCCACCACGTTGATGCCGACGATGACGAGGCCGGCGATGGCGTCGCCGCGCACGAACTTCGAGGCGCCGTCCATGGCGCCGAAGAAGGTGCTCTCGAGCTCAAGCTCCTTGCGGCGGCGCTTGGCCTCCTCCTGGTCGATCAGGCCCGACGACAGGTCGGCGTCGATCGCCATCTGCTTGCCCGGCATGGAGTCCAGAGTGAAGCGGGCGGCGACTTCGGCGATGCGCCCGGAGCCCTTGGTGATGACCACGAAGTTCACCACCACCAGGATCGCGAAGATGATGATGCCGATGATGAACGAGCCGCTCATCATCAGCTTGCCGAAGGCCTCGATGATGTGGCCCGCCCCGCCCACGCCCTCGTGGCCGTGGCTGAGGATCAGGCGCGTGGAGGCGATATTGAGGCCCAGCCGGTAGAGCGTCGTCACAAGGAGCACCGAGGGGAAGGCGGTGAACTCCAGCGGCTTCTTGATGAGCAGCGACGTCATCAGGATGAGAATCGCCGAGGTGATCGACATGCTGAGCAGCATGTCCAGCATGAACGCCGGGATCGGCAGGATCAGCAGGACGATGACGCCCACGACGCCGAGGGCCAGGGCGACCTCGCCGCGCGCGACCCAGCCCAGCACCTCCTTCGGGGAGGGGCGTTCCTGCAGAATGGTGGTCAGGTCGGCCATCTATCGGGTCGCGTCAGGCGGCGTTCACGGCGCCCTGCTGCGGGGGCGGAACGGCGACCCCGGCGTCGGTGTATTCCTTGAGCTTGTTGCGCAGCGTGCGGATCGAGATGCCCAGGATGTTGGCTGCGTGGGTCCGGTTGCCGAGGCAGTGGCTGAGCGTGTCGAGGATCAGCTGCTGTTCCATCTCCGCCACGGTCTGGCCGACGAAGGCGCGGGTGGCGGTCTCTGCGGCGAGCGAGGCGGCCTGGGCCGCCCGCGACATCGGATCGGATCCGGCCAGCGGCTGACCATCGGGCAGGCGGATGGCCGCCTCGTCGATCTCGTGTCCGGTGCAGAGCAGGACCGCGCGATGCATCGCGTTCTCCAGCTCGCGCACATTGCCCGGCCAGCGGTGGGCGGCGAGGCGGCGCTTGGCCTCCGGCGCGATCGGCCGTTCCGGCACGCCGTTTGCCGCGGCGTACTTCTTCACGAAGAACTCGGCGAGGGCCACCACGTCCCCCGGCCGCTCCCGCAAGGGCGGCAGGCGCAGGTTCACGACGTTGAGCCGGTAGAGCAGGTCCTCGCGGAAGACGCCTTCGCGGACGGCCTGGGCCAGGTCGCGGTTCGAGGTGGCGAGGATGCGGATGTCGACCCTGACGGGCTTGGTCCCGCCGACGCGGTCGATCTCGCGCTCCTGCAGGGCGCGCAGGAGCTTGGCCTGCAGCCGCCCGTCCATTTCGGAAATCTCGTCCAGCAGCAGGGTGCCCCCGTCGGCCTCCTCGAACTTGCCGATGCGGCGCGCCACCGCGCCGGTGAAGGCGCCCTTCTCGTGGCCGAACAGCTCGCTTTCGAGCAGGTTCTCCGGA
>JAGWSE010000030.1 GCA_028869395.1 Alphaproteobacteria bacterium
AGAGCAGGTCTTCGCGGAAGTCGCCTTCGCGGACGGCCTGGGCCAGGTCGCGGTTCGAGGTGGCGAGGATCCGGATGTCGACCCTGACGGGCTTGGTCCCGCCGACGCGGTCGATTTCGCGCTCCTGCAAGGCGCGCAGGAGCTTGGCCTGCAGGCGGGCGTCCATCTCGGAGATCTCGTCCAGCAGCAGGGTGCCGCCGTTCGCCTCCTCGAACTTGCCGATGCGGCGGGCGATCGCGCCGGTGAAGGCGCCCTTCTCGTGGCCGAAGAGCTCGCTCTCCAGGAGGTTCTCGGGGATGGCTGCGCAGTTGACGGAGATGAAGGGCCGCGTCGCGCGACGCGATTTCTGGTGCACGTAGCGGGCGACGACCTCCTTGCCGACGCCGCTCTCGCCGGTGATCAGGATCGAGGCGTCCGACGGAGCGACCTGGTCGGCGAGGCTCATCACCTGCTGCATGGCCGGGTCGCGCACCACCATCGGGCGGTTGTCGTCGGCCACGGCGGCGAGCACGGCGGCGATCAGGTCGATCTCGGGCGGGAGCGGGATGAATTCCTTGGCGCCGGCGCGGATGGCGTCGGCGGCCCGCTTCGGGTCGGCGCCCACCCCGCAGGCCACCACCGGCACCCGGATCCGCTCCGCCTCGTTGGCGGCGATCAGGCCCGCGATGTCCAGCAGGTAATCGACCATCAGGAGGTCCGCCCCCTGGCCGGCGCGCAACGCGTGCGTCGCCGCCTGGACGGTCTCCACATGGCTCACCTTGGCGCCGGCGCTCATCGCCATCTTCACCGCCGAGGACAGCTGCCCGCTCAATTGACCGACGACCAGAAGCCGCATCGTCTTCTCCTCCTACGCGCGAAGCCGATCAGGCCGCCGCGTCGCCGTCCTTGATGATTTCCGTCATGGTCACGCCCAGCCGCTCGTCGACGATGACGACCTCGCCGCGGGCCACCAGGCGGTTGTTCACGTAGATGTCGATCGCCTCCCCGACCTTGCGGTCGAGCTCCAGCACGCTGCCCTGGTTGAGCTGCAGCAGCTGGGCGACGGAGACGCTGGCGCGGCCCAGCACCGCCGAGATGGAGACGGGCACGTCGAACACCGGGGCGAGGTCGCCGGCGGTCTTGTCCTCGGCCACGGACTCGGGAAGCGCGCCTTCCCCCGGCGCGAACTCGTCCAGCGCCATCTCGGGTTTCTGTTCGCTATCGCTTTCGGACATGTCGTTCAGCCTTCGGGCTCGGATTGAGCGCCAGGGATCAGCGGTTCGGCGTGCAGGCCCTCGGCGGCCAGCGCCGCCTCGAGGGCCTGGGTGACGCGGGCTTCGGCGGCGGCGGGGTCGAACGCGGCCTGGCCGTCGCCGAAGTCGAGTGTGAAGGCGCAGGCGCCCATCTCGCCCTCGGATTTCACCTGGATGGCGCCCTCGAAGCCCAGGTTCGTGGCGAGGTCGCCCAGCAGGGCCTGGAGCTTGTCGGCAAGCTCCGGCTGGGCGGAGACGACGAGCCGCGGCGCGGCTTCGATCTCCTGGGCGAGCGCCTCCAGGGCGGCCTTCAGCGGCGCCTCGGGGAAGCGCTCCAGCGCCGCGCCGGCGACGCCGCGGGCGCAGGCCATCGCCAGCCGCGCGGAGGTGACGCGGTGCTCGTGGGCGACCTCGGCCAGGCGGGGCAGGGCCTGGCTGCAGGCCGCGGAGAGGCCGGCTAGCGCCACCTGCTGCTGCGCCGCAATGGAGGCCAGCGCAGCGCGCTCGCCCTCGGCATAGGCCTCCTTGCGGACCTGCTCGACCTCCTCGGCCGTGTAGCTCCGCTTGGGCCGCGGCGCCTGGAAGGCGATGCCGCCGCCGGCGTCGAAGACCGTGTCGAAGCTGAACTTCTGGGGTTCGCCGGCCATCAATAGACGAGCTCGTCGTCGCCGCCGGCGCCGGCCAGCATGATCTCGCCCTTGTTGGCGAGGTCCTTGGCCACCTGCACCATGGCCATCTGGGCCTGGTCGACGTCGCGCAGGCGGACCGGGCCCATGGTCTCCATGTCCTCGCGCATGATCTTGGCGGCGCGCTCGCTCATGTTGGAGAAGAAGAGCTCGCGCAGACCGTCGGAGGCGCCCTTCAGCGCCAGGGCAAGCGAGTCCTTCTCGACCGCGCGCAGCAGCGTCTGGATGCCGCCGGGGTCGAGCTTGCTCAGATCCTCGAAGACGAACATCAGCGCGCGGATCCGCTCCGCCGCCTCGCGGTTGCGCTCTTCCAGGGCGGTGATGAAACGGGCCTCGGTCTGGCGGTCGAAGGCGTTGAAGATCTCCGCCATCATCTCGTGGCTGTCGCGCTTCGAGGTGCGCGCCAGGTTGGACATGAATTCGGTGCGCAGCGTCTGCTCGATCTTGTCGAGGATCTCGCGCTGCACCGGCTCCATGCGCAGCATCCGCATGACGCACTCGAGGGCGAAGTCCTCGGGCAGCGCCGCCAGCACGCGCGCGGCGTGCTCGGATTTGATCTTCGACAGGACAACGGCGACGGTCTGCGGGTATTCGTTCTTCAGGTAGTTGGCGAGCACCGCCTCGTTCACGTTGCCCAGCTTGTCCCACATGGTGCGACCCGCCGGACCGCGGATCTCCTCCATGAGCTGGTTGACCTTGTCCTCCGGCATCATCGCCGCGAGCAGCTTCTGGGTCTGCTCGAAGGAGCCCATGATGGCGCCGGCCCCGGTCATGCCGGAGACGAACTCGACCATCAGGTCCTCGACGACGGCGGCCGAAACCGTGCCCAGGCTGGCCATGGCCTGGGAGACTTCCTTGATCTCCTCCTCGTCGAGCGACTGCCAGACGCCGGCGTGCTCCTCGCCCAGGGCGAGCAGGATCACGGCCGCCTTCTCGGGGCCGGAGAGCTTGGAGGGATCGGAGAGGGCCTTACCTTTCGCCACGGCGGCCCTCAGCTCGTCTCATGCAGCCAGCCGCGCAGGATCGAGACCGACTCCTCCGGATGCTTCTCGACGAATTCCGAGACCCGCTTGAGCGAGCTGGCCTTCACCTGGCCCTCGATGCGGGCGATGTCGATCTTCTGCTCGAGATCGCCGCTCACCGGGCCGGGCAAGGCGAGCTGCTGGCCGGTGGCGGGGTCCACGCTGACCTGCATGGGCTGGCCGTCGGCGACGGTGGCGACGCGGGTCACGCCGGGGCCGCCGATCATCATCGGGGCGGGGCCGCCGGCGGTCGCGCCCTTGATCAGCGGGCGGACGATGAACAGCATCATCAGCAGCGCCACGATGGCGAGCACGCCCAGTTCGGCCGCGCGCATGATGTCGTTCTTGTCGAAACCCATCAGCGGATTGGCGGAGGTGACGCCTTCGCCGTTGTCGACGGGCGGGAAGCGGACGTTGACGACGGTGACCTGATCGCCGCGCTTCTGGTCGTAGCCGATGGCCGACTGCACCAGCTGGGTGATCTGCTGCATCTCCTGGGCGGGAAGCGGCGTGTAGGCGCCCGGCTTGCCGTTCTTGCCGGGGGCGGTGGTGCCGTCGACGGCGACCGCCACCGACAGGCGCTTGACCTCGCCGGGCTGCATCACCGAGGTCTTGGTGGTCTCGGAGATCTCGTAGTTGGTGGTCGATTCCTGCTGCTGGTTGGCCGAGGAGTTGGTGTTCGAGCCCATGCCGACCGCACCCCCGGGGATGTTCGCCGCGACGGAGGCCTGGCCGCTGCTGCTCGGCTGGTTCTCGCTAGACTTGACGTCGGTGGTGGATTCCGAGCGGACCACCTGGCCGTCCGGATCGTAGGTCTTCTGGAGCACCGTGGTCTGGGCCATGTCGAGGTCGGCGGTGACGTTCACCCGCGCCTTGCCGGGTCCGACGATCCCCTCGACGAGGCTCTTCACCTGCTTGGCGATGCGCGCCTCCACCTCGGCCTTGCGGCTGTCGGCCTCGGCGGCCATGCCGGTGTCGCCGCCGGAAAGCGTCTTGGCGTGCTGATCGACGACCGTGACCTTGTCGGGCTTGAGGTTCGGCACGGCGGCGGCCACGAGGTTCTGGATGGCGCGGACATTGTCGGCGGTGGGCTCGCGGCCGCCCACGCCGATCGTCACGGCGGCCGTGGGCTGGGGCGCGTTTTCCTCGAAGGGCTCATGCGTCGGCAGCACGAGGTGCAC
>JAGWSE010000300.1 GCA_028869395.1 Alphaproteobacteria bacterium
ACCTTCGGCAGCAGCTGGACGGCGATGCCGGTCCCGCCGACCACCTGCTGGGAAAGCGAGAACCACAGCACGAAGGGCAGGATCATGTAGTAGACGAGCGCCGCCCCCAGGATGAACAGCGCCGGCGCGGCCACCAGGAACGGCAGGAATGCGCGCCGCTCGCGCTTGTAGAGCCCCGGCGCGACGAAGGCGTACACCTGCCAGGCGAGGACCGGGAAGCTGAGGGCGACCGCACCGAGGCCCGCGAGCTTCACCTTGGTGAAGAAGAACTCCAGCGGGGCGGTGAACACCAGGCTCGTCACCTTGCCCTGAGGCGGCGGAAGGTCGAGCGCGCCCACGAGCGCCAGGAACATGTTCTTCGCCCCGGTCAGCATGCCCACAGCCTGAGAGGCGGCGGAATGGGGCGCGTGCGCGTTGGCGGCCTCGCGGATGGCCAGCAACTCCGAGGCGATGTTGAAGGGCCGCAGCAGGAACTCGAAGAGCGGCTGCGAAAAGTAGAAGCAGACCAGGAACGCCACGAACACCGAGGCGATGCAGACGATCAGACGCTGGCGGAGCTCGACCAGATGCTCGAGCAGTGGGGCGCGCGAGGCCTCGATCTCCGCCTCGTCCGGATCGACGTCGCTCACGGCTTGCGCTCCGCAGGCTTGGCGCGCGTCCGGCCGGGCGTCTTGGCGCCCGAGGCGCCCTTAGGAGCGGATTTGCGGGGCGCGGCCTTGGCCGCCGCCGGCCTGGGCTTCACGGTCGACTTCGCGCGCGGCTTCGCCTTGGGCTTCGCGGGCGTCTCGGTGACGCTGATTGTGGTTTCGGGCGCGGGCGCCGGTTCGGGCGGCGGCGCGAACTGGTGGGCCATCGGCGGATGAAGCTGCGCGCCCACGTCGGCCAGGCCCTGGTGGATCTCGTCGAGCGCCTGGGTGATCTCGGCGCCGTGGCTGCCGGCCGCGATCTCGGCGAGCTGCCCGCGACGCAGCGCTTCGACCTCCTTGCGCAGGTCGTCCAGCTCCGACTGGCGCGCCATCTCGTCGAAGCTCGCACGGAATTCGGCCGCCATGCCGCGCAGCTTGGCCATGAACTGGCCCAACCGGCGCAGCAGGATGGGCAGGTCCTTCGGTCCCACGACCACCAGCGCCACGACGGCGGCGATCATGAGCTCGAGGGTCTTTCCTTCGAGAAACATGGCGCTGGCCTTAGCGCGCTTTCAGCCGAAGGGGAACGCGAGGCGAGCGCAGGATGCGCTTCAGCTGTGCGCCTTGTCCTTGTCGGACTCCTTGGGCAGAGGCTTGGCCTCGTTCGAGGCCGTCTCGTCGTCGCCCTTCAGACCCTCGCGGAAGGCGCGGATGCCCTTGGCGGTGTCGCCCATGATCCCCGAGATCTTCCCGCGCCCGCCGAACAGCAGGACGAGGATCACGCCCAGGATGATCAGGTGCCAGATCGAAAACGAACCCATCTCAGCGAAACTCCAATTGCGGTCGCGACCGCCCCGATCGCGCCCCCGCGAAATCTCAGGCGGCTATATAGTCGTTCGCCCGTCCAGACGCCACGCGGCAATCCGGCGTTCTCCGCAGGCTCACCCCTGGGTCTCCTCTGCCTCGCCCACGAAGTCGACGTGGAATTCGGGCGCGTCGCCTTCTTCCAGCGGATCCTCGTCGCTCGCCAACCCCATCGGATCGGGAACGGAGAAGTCGGCCGGCAGGTCGAGGCTGAGCAAACCCGCCGCCTTCATCTCCGCCACGCCTGGCAGGTCGGCCAGGCTCGGCAGGCCGAAGTGCTCCAGGAAGGCGTCGGTCGTGCCGTAGGTCACCGGCCGGCCGGGCGAGCGCCGGCGGCCGCGCATGCGCACCAGGCCGAGCTCCAGGAGCACGTCGAGGGTCCCGCGGCTCGCCTGGACGCCGCGCACCGCCTCGATCTCGGCCCGCGTCACCGGCTGGTGGTAGGCGATGATGGCGAGCGTCTCCTGCGCGGCCTTCGAAAGCCGCCGCGGCTCGTCACGCTCCTCGGTCATCAGCCAGGCCAGGTCCTCGGCCGTCTGGAACCGCCAGCGTTCGGCCACGCAGACCAGTTCGACGCCGCGGCCGGCGTACCGACACTGCAGGGCTGCCACCGCCCCGGCGACATCCGCGCCTTCCGGCAGACGCCGCGCCATGTCCTGAAGGCTCAGTGGACCGGCCGCCGCGAACAGCAGCGCCTCGACCTCGCGTTCCGTGTGGCCGGGATCCCTCATGCGTCGGAGCCCCGGGCGCGGAGGTAGACGTCCGCGAACGCTTCGAGCTGGCGGGCTTCCAGCGCGCCGTCCTTAACCAGCTCCAGGCTCGCGGACAGCGTCGAGGCGACGCAGGAGGCGCGCGTCGGCCCCTGCCCCTCCGGCAGGAACGGCGCGACGCCCGTCAGCGGCGTCCACCGCTCGAGCTCGGGAAGAAGCCGCCTAAGCCGCTCGCGCGCGTCCTCCAGCGGATAGGCGACGGGCGGCCGCGGCGCGTAGCGGCGGGCGCCCTCCTTCCGCCGCTGGGCGATATAGGCGCTCATCAGCGCGTAGAGGTCGCCCTCGATGCGGCGTGACGGCACGACGCGCAGGGCCTCCGGATCACCGCGGCCGAACACGTCGCGGCCGATCTGCGGGCGGGCCTTCAGCTCTTCCGCGGCGCGGCGCATGGCGTCGAGCTTGGCCAGCCGGAAGGCGAGACGCGCGGCGATCTCCTCCGGCGGCGCTTCCTCCGCCTTCCCCCGCTCGGGCTTGGGCAGCAGCAGGCGCGACTTCAGGTAGGCCAGCCAGGCGGCCATCACCAGATAATCCGCAGCCAGCGAGAAGCGCCTGCGTCGCGCCTCGTGCACGAAGGCCAGGTACTGCTCGGCGAGCTTGAGCACGGAGAGTTTCAGAAGGTCGACCTTCTGGCTTCGCGCGAGCGCCAGCAGCACATGCAGGGGCCCCTCGTAGCCCTCGATGTCGACGATCAGCGCTTCGCCGGCCTCGGCCGCGGTCTCGGCGGCCGAGAAGTCCAGCGGCGGCTGATAGGCGGCGCTCATGCGGCGCTCCGTCCTTCGAAGGCTGCCTCGAAGCGCGCCGCCGCCGCCTCGAGGTCCAGCGGCTCGGGTGCGCGCGGGATGCGCGCCAGCGCCGCCGCGGCCCGGCGCGCGGCCTTGCCCTTCAACTCGCCCGCGCCCGCGACCACAGCCTTCATCTCGGCCATCTCGCCGTTGCAGTGCAGGACCATGTCGCAACCCGCCGCGAGCGCAGCGCGCGCGCGCTCCGTGTAATCGCCGGCGAGCGCCTTCATCGACAGGTCGTCCGTCATCAGGAGTCCCTCGAAGCCGATCGTGCGCCGGATCGCCTGGGAAATCACCTTCCGCGAGGTGGTGCCCGGCCGCCTGGCGTCGATGGCGGCGTAGACGACGTGCGCGGTCATGCCGAGCGGCATGTCGGACATCGCCCGGAACGGGGCGAAATCGCGGGCTGCGAGCGCCTCCAAGGACGCCTCCACCACGGGCAGTTCCAGATGGGTGTCGGCCTTGGCGCGACCGTGGCCCGGCATGTGCTTGACGACCGGCAGCACGCCGCCGGCGATCAACCCCTCGGCCGCGGCGCGGCCCAGGGCGACGATCTGCTCCGGGTTCTGGCCATAGGCGCGATCGCCGATGATCTCGTGGCCGGAGGGATCCGGCACGTCGAGGACGGGGATGCAGTCCACGTTGATCCCGACGGAGGCCAGGTCATGCGCGATCAAGCGGGCGCCAAGTCGGGCGATCTCGCGCTGCAGAAGCGGGTCGTTGCCCGCGATCTGGCCGTAAGCGCGCCCGGGCGGATATCGCCGCCAGTGCGGCGGACGCATCCGCTGCACCCGGCCGCCCTCCTGGTCGATCAGGATCGGCGCGTCGGCGCGACCGACCGTCTCCCGAAGCGAGGCGGTGAGCCGGCGCATCTGGTCGGGCGTCTCGATGTTGCGGGCGAAGACGATGAAGCCCCAGGGCTGCACGTCGCGGAAGAAGGCGGCCTCCTCCGCAAGGAGCTCGGGGCCCGCGAGGCCCAGGATGCAGGCCCTCGGACTCACCTGACGAAGCAGGCCTTCCCGGCGGCCTTCAGCTTGTCGCAGAAGGCCTGCGCCTGGGCGCGGCTCGAGAAGCCGGTCACCGAGGTGCGATAGAGCGTCCGGCCGTCCTTCTCCACCTTCTCGACACCCTTGCCCTTGCCGGCGGCAAGGCCGGGCGCCACCGTCACGGCGTCGTTCCAGGTCTTGTCGGCGAGCGCGGGCGAGGACACGGCCCCGATCTGCACGACGGCCGCGCCCGCCTTGGCGGACGGCGCCGGCGCCGCGGCGACGGGCTTGGGCTTCGCTGCGGGCTTCTCGACCTTGGGCGCCGCCGGCTTCACCGCGACCGGCTTCGGCGTCGCGGCCTGGGCCGGCGGGGGCGGCGGATTCTGCGCCGGCCGCAGGGCGGGCGCCGCGCTCGCGGTCTGCATCTGGGTCGAGGTCGCGGAGGCGGCGGCGGAAGCCGCCGCGGGCGGCAGGCTGGTCGGCGGGGCCAGAACCACCGGCGGGCCTTCGCCCGGCCTCGGTTGCGGCTGTTCCGGCGGTGGCGTGAACTGCGGCTGCGTCGGCACCAGCTGAGGCGCCTGACCGGATTCGGAACGGTAGATCTCCAGACCCTCGGCCGGATCCTGCGGCTGGGCGTCTGGCGAAGCGGGCGAGCGGATGTGCGCGATCGGCTGGCCGAGGTCCTGAGGCGCGCCGGAACCCTGGCGCAGGCCAGAGCGGTAGAAGACGAAGATCGCCGCGGCCAGGCCGATCAGCACCAGCACGCTGATGACCAGGGTGACCGGGAAGGGCCTCGCGCCGCGCACCGGCTGGCGGGCCTCGAAGGCCAGCGGCGAGTCGGTGGGCGGCGTGTAGGCTCCGCGCTCTTGGTCAACCATGCGTCAGCTCCGAACGGCCGGCGCCGATCCGCGCAAACCGAATCAGACGCCTTGGACCCCAAGTCTAGCGAACGCCGCGCGCTCGGGTGGTCGTCGGGTCGCATTTTCTGTGGTCGAGCCGCCGGCGTGAATGGGGCCGAGGGACGCAGGGGCGTCCCTGAGCGTTCACATTCCCCAGACTTCCAGGTTGAAGAGTTTGCGGTGCTCTTCGATCGCATAGCGGTCGGTCATGCCGGCGATGTAGTCGCAGACGACGCGGGCGCAGCCGGCCTCGTCGCGGTCGGCCGCCCGCTGCTGCCATTCGGCGGGGAGCGTGTCCGGCTCGGCCATGAACAGCTTGAACATGTCGGCCAGGATCCGGCGCGCCTGCGAGCGGGTGCGGTTGACGCGCCAATGACGGTACATCCGCTCCATCAGGAACTTCCGCAGCTCGCCCAAATCCTCCAGCATCGGGCGCGAGAAGCTGACCAGCGCATGGCCCAGCATCCGCACGTCCTCCGGCGTCTCGACCTTGCCCGCCACGGCCCGCCGCCTCGTCTCGGCCAGCACATCGTCGACCATCGCCCCGATCATGCGCCTCACGGCTTCGAGCTTGACGATGGCGTGGTCGCAGTCGGGATAGTCGGCCAGCGAACTCGCCACGTGCGGCCCGATCAGCGGCACGTCCAGCAGCTCCTTGAGGCCGAACAGGCCCGCCGAGACGCCGTCGTCCACGTCGTGGTTGTTGTAGGCGATGTCGTCGGAGAGCGCGGCCACCTGGGCCTCCGCCGAGGCCCAGGTCGAAAGCCGCAGGTCATACTCGGCGTCGAATTCCGCGATCGCGCGCCAGGAGGGCTCCTCGAGGTGACCCGCCACCGGGCCGTTGTGCTTGATGACGCCTTCCAGGGTCTCCCAGGCGAGGTTGAGCCCGTCGAAACGCGGATAGCGGCGTTCCAGCCTGGTCACCACCCGGAAGGTCTGCACGTTGTGGTCGAAGCCGCCGTAGCCCGCCATCTGGACTTTCAGCTCGTCCTCGCCCGCATGCGCGAAGGGCGGATGGCCGAGGTCGTGGGCCAGGGCGACGGTTTCGGCGAGGTCCGCATCGAGGCCCAGCGCCGTGGCGATGGAGCGCGCGATCTGCGCCACCTCCAGGGAGTGCGTCATGCGCGTACGGAAGTGGTCGCCCTCATGAGCCACGAAGACCTGGGTCTTCTCCTTCAGTCTCCGGAAAGCAGTGGAATGGATGATGCGGTCGCGGTCGCGCGCGAACGGCGTCCGCGTGCGGCTCTCGGGTTCGGCGACCTTGCGGCCGCGCGAGGCGGAGGGACATTCGGCGTAAGGCGCGCGAGGCGGAGTGGACGGCATCGAACCCTGAAATCTTCCGGCCTCTTGGTCGAAGCCGCGGGGGACCTCATATAGGCTAAGCCCTGATTTCGTTTAACAGACATGACCACAGCCCCTGCCCTGACCTCGGACGTGACCCTTTCGGCCGCTGCGGCCAAGCGGATCCGCGCCATCGGCGAGACCGAAGGCCACGAGGTGATGCTGCGCGTCGCCGTCGAAGGCGGCGGCTGCTCGGGATTCCAGTACCGGTTCGACCTGGTGGATCGGCTGGAGTCCGACGATCTCGTCGTGGAGCGCGATGGCGCCCGAGCCCTGGTCGACGTCGTCTCCCTGGCGCTGGTGAAGGGCTCCGAAATCGATTTCGTGGACGAACTCGTTGGCGCCCAGTTCCAGGTGAACAACCCCAACGCAAAGTCCAGCTGCGGCTGCGGCGTCAGCTTTTCGATCTGAAGCCCGCGGCCGCTCAGGCGGTCTGCGGCGCGCGGGACAGCGAGGCGCCCAACCTGTCCATCAGGAAGTTGGTCCCGTGCTCGCGGCTCCCCGCATCGTCATAGCCGTCGAGGAAGGCGCCGGTTTCGGACAGCAGCAGGCGGGCGCCCGCGCCCGCCGCCTGGAACTCTATGGTGGCCAGGGAGACGGAGATCTTCGTCCCGTTCAGGCGCATCTCGTAGGCGTAGACGATACGCTCGTCGGGCACGATGTCGAAGTAGAGGGCGTCGAACTGCGAGACCGTTCCATTGTCCCACCGGCCGGTCGCCCGCTCGGCGCCCCCCTCGCGGAAGTCGAACCGGCGCTCCACCAGGGTGTACCCGTCACCGCCCTCAAACCAGGCGGCCTTGCCTTCCAGGGTGGAGAAGGCGGCGAACACGCGCGCCGGGGGCGCATCGTAGGTGCGTTCGAGGCTGAAGGTCCCGTGGACGACGTTGCGTCGAGTCATCGTTCATTCCCTTCCATCTGTGTCTCTCCGGCCAGGTAGTCTCCCAGCCGGTCCAGGCGACGCTCCCAGGCGATCCGCCGCTCGTTGATCCACTGCTCGGCCGGCTGCAGGGCGCCGGCCGCGATCTGGCAGGTTCGAACCCGCCCCGCCTTCCGGCTCGTGACCAGCCCGCTCTGTTCGAGCACGGCCAGGTGCTGCACCACGCCGGGCAGCGACATGGCGAGCGGCTCGGCCAGTTCGCTCACCGAGGCCGGCCCTCGGGTAAGCCGCTCCAGCATCGCGCGCCGCGCCGGATCGGCCAGGGCGTGGAACACCCGGTCGAGGGGGACGGCCGGGTTCATGCTTCGGCCGGGTACATGTGGAAGTAGGGCTCGGCCTCGGCCAGCACCCGCGCGAACGACGGCCGCGCCTTCAGCCTCTCGAAATAGGCCCACATCGCCGCGTGGCTGCGCTCGAAGGGCACGACCTTGTCGGCGTAGAACAAGGCCGGCGCCGCCGAGCAGTCGGCGAAGGTGAAGTCCTCGCCCACCGCCCAGGACTGTCTGTCCCGCCCGCGTTCGAGGACGTCGAGCGTCCGCCCGAGCTGACCGCGCGCCTGCTCCACCCCGAACGGATCCTTCGCCTCGTCGGGCCGCAGGCGATCGTCGATGATCTTCTGCATTGGCGTCTGCAAGTGCAGGTCAAAGATCCGGTCCGCCAGCCTGACCTTCCAGGCGAGCGCGGGATCCGACGGCATCAGCCTGGCCGCCGCCGGATCGACGCTCGCCAGGTAGTCGATGATGATGCTCGTCTCCGGCACTGTCTCGCCGCGGTCCTCGTCCACCAGCACCGGCATCTTGCCGAGCGGAGCCAGCGCATAGAACCGGGCGCGGCTCGCCTCGTCGCCGAAGTCGACGAGCTCGTGCTGGAACGGCGTCTGCGCCTCGTAGAGCGCCATCGCGACCTTCATGCAGAACGTGGACAGCGGGTGACCGTAGAGCCTGAGCATGGCGCGCCTTTCACTTAATTATTTGCTTAAGTATACCCGCCGGGGCCGCCCGGCAAGCGCTCCGGCGACGATTGCTCGGGATCGAAGCTTCGCGGCGACAGTTATTGGGGCGACGCTGGCGTGCTCTGGGACGGCGCACGTTGTGGAAAAGGACCGACCCATGGCCTCCGAGACGGCATCCGATCTCGCATTCCCGCCGCACGACGCGACGCCGGCCTCCGCGCGCGCCGAGCGGGCCCGTTCCGTCTCCGCCGAATTGGAGGCTATCTTTGGAACACCCGCGCCCCCCGCGGAGCGTGACCTGAAGGCGCCGAAGGTGGCGCGCTCGCCCCGCCCCGCCGCGGCTCCGCGAACGAGACGCTTCACCGCCGCCGGCCTCGGCGCGGTGGGCGCCGCCGCGCTCGCCGGGATCGCGGCCGGGAGCCTGCTCGTGCAGCCGGGGCCCCATCACGCCAAGGCGCCGGCCGCTCCGTCACGTCCGCTTCCGATCGACATTGTCCAGCCGCAGCTCATTCCCGAAGCCGCCGACGCCGCCCTGGCCGCGCCGCCGCCGGCCCCCGAGCGCGTTGCCGAGCGGCCGAACCCGGCGCCCATCCAGCGTCACGCCGTGAGGGCCAGGCCGCGCCTGAGGGCTGGCGCCTACACAGAGCTCCGGGCGGCCGACCATCGTCTGCGCGTGGCCTATGCGGCCGCGATCCGCGCCGGCGCGCCCAGGCCGGTCATCCTCGCCGAACGCGAGCGCTGGGCGAGCCTGCGCCGGCGCGAGGCAAATCCGGTCCGCCTGGCCGCCGCCTACCGTTCGCTCGCCGAACATCTCGACCACGCCGCCGCAGAGGCTCGTCGTCGCGAGGCGCGCAACCACCGCCACCGGTTCTTCCACCCGAGGTTCGCGCCATGGTGGGGATGAGGGACGAGACCATGAACGCGCTCACCGGCCCCTAGCCCCGAGCGGCCCTCACGGGCGGCGAACTCATCTACGCCATCGGCGACGTCCACGGCTGCTACGACCTGATGAAGGACCTGCTGGCCGCAATCGCCGCCGATTCCGCGGGGCGGGCGCGCGGCCGCCGTCCCATCCTGATCTTCCTCGGCGATTATGTGGACCGCGGTCCGCAATCAGCGAAGGTGATGGACGCAATGGTCTGGCTGCGCCGCCGCACCGACCTCGAGATCCACTTCCTGAAGGGCAACCACGAACAGGCCCTGCTCGCCTTCCTGGACGAACCGGAGCGCGGCGGGCCCTGGCTGGGCTTCGGCGGGGCCGAGACCCTGCTCTCGTACGGCGTCCTTCCGCCCGGGGCCGAGCAAGGCCCGGACGCCTATGTTCGGGCGCGCGACGAGCTCCTGGAGCGCATGCCCGCCGCGCACCTGCGGATACTGCAGCAGCTGGAGCTGATCGTCACCGTCGGCGACTACGCCTTCGTCCACGCCGGCGTCAGGCCCGGCCAGGCGCTGGAGGCGCAGGAGGAGAACGATCTTCTGTGGATCCGCCGCGGATTCGTCGACCAGCCGGGACCGTTCGGCAAGGTGATCGTCCACGGCCACACCTGGCTCGGAGAGCGGCCGCAGGTGGTCGAGCACCGCCTCGGCCTGGACACCGGCGCATACGCGACCGGCGTTCTCACCGCCGCGCGCCTCGAGGACGGCGAGATCGAAATCCTCCAGGCCCACCGCGCCGACGTCTGGGCCCGCGAAAAGGCGGTCGCCTAGATCGTCCGTCGCCTAATCGTAAAAGTACCCCGAATAATCGACCGTCTCGCCGCGCAGCCGGCGGAAGACGCGGCGCATGCGCGGACGGGTGAGGAGCCAGAGGTTGTAGGCGCCGGTGAGGGCGACGGCGGGGAGCACCCCGCGCCCGGTCAGGACGAAGACGCCCACCAGCAGCATGAGGCTGGTCACGATCCAGAACGCGATGGCGCGGACGTCGCGGGGCCTCAGGCGCGGCATCACCCCTCCTCGATACATCTCGTGCATTTCCCTCAAACGGCTGGGCTCGACCATGGCTCCGCCAAAGTCGAGCGGGATTGATCCCCGACCAACGACCGGGCCCGGCCGCCTAATCCAACGGCTGAGATTGGGCGTCGCGCGGGCGGCGCTGCGGCCCTATCGTGGCGCCGCGTCTTTGCGGGGGAGCACCGAATGGCCAGGCCGCCCAACATAATCGTGATCCTGGCCGACGACCTGGGCTACGGCGACCTGGGTTGCGACGGCGGGACCATCATCCGCACGCCGGAGCTCGACCGGATGGCCGCCGAAGGCGTGCGGCTGACCGACTTCTACGCCTCGGCCAATGTCTGCACGCCCTCGCGCGCCGGCCTGCTCACCGGCGGCTATGCCATACGCTACGGCCTCGCCCGCGAGGTGATCCAGCCAGCGGACGTGAACGGTCTGCCGCCGCAGACCTTCACCATCCCCAAGGCCCTGAAGCCCGACTACGCGACCGCGCTGATCGGCAAATGGCACCTGGGCCATGTCGCGCCGCACTGGCCGCCGCACCTGTTCGGCTTCGACGCCTTCTTCGGCCTGCCCTACAGCCACGACATGCGTCCCCTCGCCCTCTATGACGACGCGGGCGGAAGCCTGACCGAATCCAAGGTCGATTTCCCCAAGCTCACGCAGGCCTTCTTCGAGCGCACCGTGGCCTTCGCCGAGGCGAACCGGGAAAAGTCGTTCTTCGTCCTCCTGGCGCTCACCGCGCCGCACGTGCCGCTCCGCCCCAACCCGGGCGACCTGACCGGTTCGGCGGCCGGGGCTTATGGCGAGGTCGTCGAGGAGATCGACCGCAACGTCGGGCGGTTGCTGCGGCGCCTCGAAGCGTTGAGCCTAGCCGAGGACACCCTGGTCGTCTTCACCTCCGACAACGGCCCCTGGTTCGAGGGCTCGAGCGGCCCCTTCCGCGACCGCAAGGGTGGCGCGGCCTGGGAGGGCGGCTACCGCGTGCCGTTCATCGCCCGTCGGCCCGGCGCGCTGCCGGCCGGCCGCGTCTCGAACGCGCTCGCCAGCAACCTCGACCTCCTGCCCACGCTGGCCGCGATGGCCGGCAAGGCGCTGCCGAAGGATCTCGACATCGACGGGCGCGACATCTCCGGAGTCCTGCGCGACGGAGCGCCCTCCCCCCACGAGGAGATCGTTCTCTTCAACAACACCGACGTGGCCGCGATCCGCACGACGCGCTGGAAGTACGTGGTGCGCTCCTACTACCGCACGCTCGACATCCCGCTCGACCGGTTCAATTACCCGCTGCTGTTCGACCTCGCGGCCGATCCCGGCGAGAATTATTCGGTGGCGCGGCTGCATCCGGACGCGGCCGAGGAGATGAAGGCGCGCATCGAGCGGGCCCGAGCGCGCTATGCGCCGTTCGCCGAGGCCTTCCCGCCGGCGCCGGCGCCGGCCTCGGCCGCCGAGCATCCGGACTGATCGGGGCGGCTTGAGCCCGGCCACGCCGGAAACTAGCTTGCCGGCCCTCTCGGGAGCCCACGCGGATGCGCATCGCCACCTGGAACGTCAACTCGATCAACGCCCGTCTCGAGACGGTCCTTCGCTGGTTCGAGGAGGCCAAGCCCGACGTGGCCTGCCTGCAGGAGATCAAGTGCGTCGACGAGAAGTTTCCGGCCGAACCCTTTGAACGGCTTGGCTACAACCTCGCCGTCCATGGCCAGAAGACCTACAACGGCGTGGCCATCCTCTCGAAGCATCCGCTGGAGGACGTGCGCAAGGGCCTGCCCGCACATCCCTACCACGGCGGCGAAGACGACGACCACGCCCGCTATGTCGAGGCGGTGGTCTCGGGATCCCGGCCGGTGCGCGTCGCCTCCATATACCTTCCCAACGGCAATCCGATCGCGACGGAGAAGTTCGCATTCAAGCTCGCCTGGATGGGCCGGCTCAACGCCCATGCCCGCGAGCTCCTGAGCTACGAGGAACCGCTGGCGCTGCTGGGCGACTTCAACGTGATCCCCGAGCCGCGCGATGCCGAGTTTCCCGCCAACTGGACAAACGACGCCCTCTTCCAGCGCGAGAGCCGCGAGGCCTTCCGGGCGCTGAAATGGACGGGCCTGACCGACGCCTACCTCCAGGCCGACGGCGCGCCCGGCGCCTATACCTTCTGGGACTACCAGGCCGGCGCCTGGCAGCGGAACAACGGCATCCGCATCGATCACGCCCTGCTCTCGCCGCAGGCTGCCGATCTGCTCCGCGGCGTCTCGATCCACCGCGACGTGAGGAGCTGGGAAAAGCCCTCCGACCACGTCCCGCTGGTCATCGAACTGGACGTCTAGGACGCGACGAGCGGCGGCTTTGGGAGACTCAAGGGCCGGGTTAGCTTCGTCGCATGGGCGATCTGGAGCGGCTGATCATCGGCGTCGTGGCGGCGGGCGTCGCGCTGACCGTCCTGGGCGGGATCGTCATCTGGTCGATGGACGAGGCGCGGCGGATCCGGCGCGGCCTGAAGCACGTGCTGGGCGCGGCGCCCCATAACCTGCTGATCGCGCCCGGCCGCGGTCGCGGCGTCGGGACCAACTTCACGAGCGGCCAGGTGGCGGTCGCCTGGGACGCCGGCGCCTGGTGCCTGATCTACCGCCTGGAGGAGCTGATCGGCGCTGAGCTGATTATCGACGGCCGTGTCGAGGCGCGCGCCCAGCGTGGCCAGGAGCGGCGCCCCCTGGATCGAGTCGAGGCCGATCGGCAGGTCCGCTTGCGTCTGGTGTTCGACGATCCTCGCCACCCCGACTTCGTTCTCGACCTGTGGATCGCGGAAGACGAAGGCCGCAAGACCGCGCTGGCGCCCGACGAGGCCGTGCAGGAGGCCAACCGCTGGATCGCCCTGGTCGACTCGGTCATCCGCCGCTCCATGCTGAAGCGACCGTCGGCCGCGCGGCCTGCCCCGGCGGCCCGTTTGGCGCCGGAGCCGTTGGTCGCGGGCCCGCAGGCGCAGCTTCCCCTGGAAGACTCCGGCGATCCACCCTGGGACAAGGACGAGGGCCAGGACGATCGGGAAGCTGTCGATTGACAGCGTAAAACGAATGGCGCGACCCTCGCGGCGGGAGGGGCTTTTGCAATGTCCATGCTGATCCTGGCTGCGGTCGTCTTCCTGGCCCTGCACCTTCTGGTCTCCGGCACACGCCTGCGAGACGCGATAACGGCTCGCATCGGCGAAGGTCCCTACATGGGCCTGTTCAGCCTCGCCTCGATCGCGGCCCTCGTATGGCTCGGGTTCACCTACGCGGGCGCGCGGAACACCGCCGGCAATTACGTGCTCTGGACCATCAACCCCGCCACCCGCGGACTGCAGGCCCTGCTGCAGCTCCTGGCCATGCTGCTGATCGTGCCGGGCCTGACCACGCCCAATCCCACCAGCGTCCGCCAGGAAGGCCAACTCGAGCGCGTCGACGCGGTGAAGGGCATGCTGCGCATCACCCGCCATCCGTTCCTGTGGGGCGTGGCGATCTGGGCCGCGGGCCACCTGATGGTGAACGGCGACGCCGCTTCGATCGTGCTGTTCGGCTCACTTCTGGCTCTCGCCCTGTTCGGCACGGCGAGCATCGACGCCAAGCGCCGGCGCAAGCTCGGCAAGACATGGGAGGCCTTCGCAGCCCAGACCTCGAACCTCCCCTTCGCGGCGATCGCCTCGGGCCGGCAGCGCTTCAGCCTCGGCGAGATCGGCTGGTGGCGAATCGGGCTGGCCGTGGTCGTCTGGGGCGTGGTGGGCTGGGCGCACCCCTTGCTCTTCGGCGTCCGCGCCTTTCCCTAATCCAGCGCGAACTGCACCGCCGCCTCGCAGTGCACGACGGCGGTGTCGACCGCCGGCAGGTCGAGCTCGGCCGGATCGAGCAGCAGGCCGATCTCCGTGCAGCCGAAGATCACCCCGTCGCAGCCCGCCGCCTTGCCGCGGGCGATCATCTGCAGCGCTTCGGTCTTCGACTGCGGCCGCACCACCCCCTGGCAGAGCTCGTCGAAGATGATGGACTGGAGCTTCGCGCGGTCCGCTTCGCCCGGGGTCAGCGAGGCAAGCCCCAGGCTGGCCAGCCGGTCGCGGTAGAACGGCTTCTCCATGGTGTAGCGGGTGGCCAGCAGCAGCGGCCGCGCGACGCCCTTCGCCTTCAGAGCCGCGGCCGTCGAATCGGCGATGTGGATCAGCGGTATGCCCGCCGCGGCCGTCACCTCGGGGGCGTTGATGTGCATGGTGTTGGCGCAGATGACCAGCGCCTCGGCGCCGGCCGCTTCCAGGCGGCGTGCGGCGTCGGCCAGGATTTGTCCCGTCGCAGTCCAGTCGCCCTCCGCCTGCAGCTCCGCGACGGGCGCGAAGTCCACCGACCATAGGATCAGCTTCGCCGAGTGCAGCCCGCCCAGCCGCTCGCGCACCAGCCGGTTGAGCGTCTGGTAATAGACGACGGTGCTTTCGGCGCTCATTCCGCCGATGAGCCCCAGGGTCTTCATTGGAAGGCGTCCCTCAGATGTCCGCGTACACGTGGGTCTCGCCTGCCGCGCCCGGGTGGGTGACGGCCCCCAGGTGCGCGGGGCCAACCAGTTGCCGGTATTTCCAGAGCGCGCCGGAGCCGTAGGCCGTGGGCCGGGGTTCCGACCTCTCGAGCAGATAGGCGCGATGCTCCAGCTCGATGGGATCGACCTCCAGCTCGATCGTGCCGGCGTCGGCGTCGATGGCGATGATATCGCCGTCCTTGACGAGGGCGATGGGCCCGCCGGCAGCCGCCTCCGGCCCCACATGGCCCACGCAAAGGCCCCGCGTCGCGCCCGAGAACCGGCCGTCGGTGATCAGGGCCACCTGCTCCGAGAAACCCTGTCCGTAGATCGCCGCCGTGGTGGACAGCATCTCGCGCATCCCGGGGCCGCCTTTCGGCCCCTCGTAGCGGATCACCAGCACGTCGCCGGGCTTGTAGGCGCCCGCCTCGACCGCGGCGAAGCAGGCTTCCTCGCCATCGAACACGCGCGCCGGGCCCCTATGTTTGCGATGCTCCAGTCCAGCCACCTTGACGATGGCCCCGTCGGGGGCGAGCGACCCCCACAGCCCCACGACGCCGCCGGTGGGCGACAGCGGATTCGAGGCAGGGCGTATGACGTCCTGATCGTCGCGCCAGACGACGCTTTCCAGGTTCTCCCGCACTGTGCGGCCGGTGACGGTCAGGCAGTCGCCGTGGATGAGGCCCGCATCCAACAGCGTCTTGAGCAGCATCGGCACGCCGCCCGCCTCGCCCATCTTCTTGGCCGGATAGCGCCCGCCCGGCATCAGGTCGGTCAGGTAGGGGGTGCGCCTCATGATCTCGCAGACGTCGCGCAGGGTGAACGCGATGCCCGCCTCGTGCGCCATGGCCGGCAGGTGCAGGCCGCCGTTGGTCGAGCCGCCGGTCGCGGCCACAACCACCGCGGCGTTCTCGAAGGCCTCGCGCGTGCAGATGTCCCGCGGCCTGATGTTGCGCTCCAGAAGCCGCATCACCGCCTCGCCGGTGGCCTTGGCGTACTGGTCGCGGTCCAGAAAGGCTGCCGGCAGCGCGGAGGAGAGCGGCAGCGCCAGCCCGATCGCCTCGGAGACGCAGGCCATGGTGTTGGCCGTGTATTGGCCGCCGCACGCCCCGTCGCCCGGGCACGCATGCTGCTCGAGGTCGCAAAGATCGTCGACGGACATCTGGCCCGCGGAATGCTTGCCCACGGCCTCGAAGACGTCCTGCACGGTGACCTCGCGCCCGCGCCACTGGCCCGGCAGGATGGAGCCGCCGTAGATGAAAGCGCTCGGCACGTTCAGCCTGAGCATGGCCATCATCATGCCGGGCAGGGACTTGTCGCAGCCCGCCACGCCCACCAGCGCGTCGTAGGAATGCCCGCGCATGGTGAGCTCGACGGAATCGGCGATCACCTCGCGGCTGACCAGGGACGAGCGCATCCCCTCGTGGCCCATGGCGATGCCGTCGGTGACCGTGATGGTGCAGAACTCGCGCGGCGTGCCGCCGGCCGCCTTCACGCCCTCCGAAGCCGCATGGGCCTGGCGCATCAGCGCCGTGTTGCACGGCGCCGCCTCGTTCCAGCACGAGGCCACGCCGACGAAGGGCTGAGCGATCTCGCGGCTGCCCAGCCCCATGGCGTAGTAGTAGGACCGGTGCGGCGCGCGCGATGGTCCCTCCGTCACGTGGCGGCTCGGCAGCCGGCTCTTGTCCCACGAACCGTCCGGTCGGCGATGCATGGATGGGCTCCCTCGCGATGCGGTCCTCTTCCCTTAGGCGGCGCATTCCGCGGCGGGAAGAGCCGAACACCATGCGCTGAGGTCGCGCCGCCGGCCAATGTGGCTGCTCGCAGTTCGACGCTGGCGAATTACGCCCGGGAGAAGGCGAAATTCGTGCATCTACAAGTTGTCGTTGCGGAAATGGGGCGATTCCGTCGACCACGTTTCGGATAACGCTGTACATCGACACGTTCGCCGACCTGTGTCCTCGGCGCCAACCCATCTAACTGATATTAAGTTATCGCTGTTCATGTAACGCCGACCCGTTGACGGCGTTGGCGTTGCTGCGGCAGCTAACCCCACCCATACGCGTAGCCAATAAGCGCGTCTCAAGCTGCGGGGAGGCAGCCTACACATGCAGTCCAAGTATCGTCTTCTGGCGTCGAGCGCCCTGGTCGCCGCGACACTTGCGTCGGCGGCTCATGCCCAAACCCCTGGTAGTGCGACCAAGCCCGCGCCCGCCGCCAATCCGCAGGCTTCGAACACCATCGAGGAGCTGGTGGTGACGGCGGAAAAGCGCGAGCAGAACCTTCAGGACGTGCCGGTCGCCGTCTCGGCGTTCACGTCCGAGAAGCGCGACCTGATCGGCATCGAGTCGGTCCAGGACATGACCAACTTCACGCCGGGCCTGCAGTATTCCTCGCAGCTCGACCGCGCCAGCATGCGCGGCCTGGGCCGCCTGACGAACGAGCACACCGCGCAGGGCGCGGTGGCGATCTATTCGGACGGCATCTACACCTCGTCGACGGTCGAGGCGGGCAAGCCGCCGATCTTCACCGACCGGGTCGAGGTGCTGCGCGGCCCGCAGGGCACGCTCTACGGGCGCAACGCCATCGGCGGCGCCATCAACGTCATCTCCAAGCGGCCGACGGACTACTGGTACGCCGAGGTGCGCGCCAACGTGGAGAATTATCAGCACACCATCCTGTCGGGCGCGATGTCCGGCCCGACGATGATCCAGGGCGTCGACTTCCGCCTGGCGGCGAGCTGGGACAAGCAGCGGGAAGGCTGGAT
>JAGWSE010000301.1 GCA_028869395.1 Alphaproteobacteria bacterium
CGGGTCGCCGACGGCCACGTTCAGCCCCCGCCGCTGACCGATGGTGTAGCGGGTCACGCCGTCGTGGCGGCCCAGCGTCCGGCCGTCGAGATGGACGATGTCGCCAGGTTCGGCGCCGTGCGGGCGCAGCCGGTCGATGACCGTGGTGTAGCGGCCTTCGGGGACGAAGCAGATGTCCTGGCTGTCCGGCTTGTCGGCGACCGAGAGGCCGAGCGTGGCGGCGGCAGCGCGGACCGCGGGCTTGGGCAAGGCGCCCAGCGGGAAGCGCAGATAGGTGAGCTGTTCCGCCGTCGTGGCGAACAGGAAGTAGGACTGATCCCGCGCAGGATCGGCGGCGCGGTGCAGCTCAGGGCCGTTCGGGCCTTCCTCGCGGCGCACGTAGTGGCCGGTCGCCATGGCCGCGGCGCCCAGCTCGCGGGCGACGTCCAGGAGGTCGCGGAACTTCACGGTCTGATTGCAGCGCACGCAGGGGATCGGCGTCTCGCCGCGCAGGTAGGCGTCGGCGAAGTCCTCGATGACCTGCTCGCGGAAGCGGCTCTCGTAGTCAAGGACGTAGTGCGGGATGCCGAGGCTCTCGGCGGCCATGCGGGCGTCGTAGATGTCCTGGCCGGCGCAGCAGGCGCCCTTCTTCTGGATCGCCGCGCCGTGGTCGTAGAGCTGCAGGGTGACGCCCACCACGTCGTAGCCGGCCTTGGCCAGCAGGGCGGCGGTGACGGTGGAATCCACCCCGCCGGACATCGCCGCGACCACCCGCGCACCGGCCGGCAGGCGCACGGCCTGGCGCGCGGCCTCGATCAGGCCGTCGGGCAGCGCGGGCGCGGTGAAGGGCGCGTTCATGGCGGGCGTATTTAGAGCCTCGGCCGCCGGATTGCGAGCGCGGGCCAATGGTGCGCCCCGAGGCGGAACATCCTCGAGCGGCTTACGAGATCTTCAGCAGGTTGAGGAGGCTGGAGTCCTTCAGCGACTGGAACACCTGGGCGGCGGCGGCGAAGGAGGTCTGGGCCATCTGCAGATCGGCGGCGGCCTTGCCCATGTCGGCGTCGGTGATGTTGCTCATCATCTGGGTGAGCGTGTTCTGGCGGCTGGTGATGTCGGTCCCGACGTTCTGGACGCGCTGCTGCACCATGCCGTTCTGGGCGGCGAGGTTGATGACCCCGGTGTGCACCGAATCCCAGGTGGCGAGCTGGTTCTCCAGGAAGGTGCGCTGGGCCGGGGTGATGGTTCCGTTGAATGGGCCGCTGGCGCCCTGGTCGAAGCTCTCCGCCGTCTGGAAGGCGGTGAGCAGGTTCGTGCCGATGTCGGAGGCCAGCACGCCGGTGGTGACGGTGGTGGAATCGTCCACCTGGGCCTGGGACTTGAACTGGTCGTTCTTGAAGAAGGTCGAGACCGCCGGGTTGGGCGGGCCGCCGGCGGTGAGGTCGGACAGCTGCTGGGGGGTGACCGGCTGGGTGTTGATCTGGCCGCCGGCGAACAGGTAGCTGCCGTTGTACTTGGTGTTCATGGCGCCGACCGCCTGGTTCATGGCGCCCTGCAGCTGGGTCATCAGGGTGGTGGCGTCGCCCGAGGCCAGCGCGTCGGCGATCGCCTGGCGGGCCTGCTGGGCGGCGTCGGCGACCTGGTTGAGCGCGGTGTCCTGCGAGGTCAGCTTGTCGGCGACCAGGCTGTTCTGGCTGGTGTAGTTGTTCAGCCGGATCTGCACCGACTGCATGGCGGTGAGCAGCTCGTCGTTCGAGGCGTAGCCCTTGAGGTCCGTGGCGTTCTTCTGGGTCGAGACGCGGTTGGAGGCGTCGACCTGACGCTGCTGGGCCGCCATCAGGTTGGCGAGCACCGTCTCGTAGTTGCCGAGCGTGGAGACACGGGTGACCATCGCTTACAATCCGCTGACCATCGTCATGAGGGTGTTGAACAGGTCGCTAGTCGCCTGGATCATGCGCGCCGAAGCGTTATAGGCCTGTTGATAAGTCTGCAGGTGCACCAGCTCCTCGTCGAGGTTGACGCTCTCGACCGCGGAGCGGCGGTTCGTGGCCTCGGTCTTGATGGCGTCGGCGCTCTGCTGCTGGGTGGAGGCCGACTGCGCCTCGCGGCCCACCGCGCCCCCGAACTCCGAGGCGTAGCGCTGGACGGTGACATCCACCTGCCCGAGCGTGCCGGCCGCGTAGAAGGTGGTGGTGTTGGCGCCCGAGTTGGCGATCGCCTGCGCGCCCGTGCCGTCGCCTGGCCGCAGCGCCGACGTGCCGGCCGGCACGGTGAGGTCGAGCTTGGCCAGCGCGAGCTGGGTCGGGTCCGACACGATGGCGGGGTTCACCTGGTAGCTGGAGGCCCGCGTGCTGCGCTGGGCCAGGCCCACGCCGAACAACTGTGAGAACGAGGGGCCCGAGCCGTTCCAGGAGGTGTTGTCCTGGACCACGGAGATGTTGGCGTTGGTGGGCGGGGCGCCGGTGAAGGCGAGCGTGCCCGTCGGGTCGAGGTTGAAGCTGCCGTAGACCCCCAGGCCGCTCGCGGCGCTGTTGAGCGCGGTCTGCATGGCGTTCATGTCGCCGACCGGCAGGTTGACGGTGACCTGGCGCAGCGGCTTGCCGTCCGGCTGGGAGACCTGGAAGGTGATCGACTGGCCGCCGAAGCCGTCAGTGTTCGTCCCCTGCAGGCCGGTCTGGTAGTTGGCGTAGCCGGTCGACTGGACCAGGTCGTTGAGGCCGAAGAAGGCCGAGAAGCTGGGCCCCTGGTCGACCGGCGGCACGGCGTTGGGCTGCGCCGCCCACTTGGCCGAGCCGTTGGTCGAGGGCTGGTCGATGGCGATTCCGTTGCCGCCCGTGGCGCTGATCGAGAGCTGGCCGCTGGCGCTGTAGCTGGCCGAGCCGTTGGCGCCCAGGGCGGTGTTGAGGTCGGCCAGGAAGGTGGCGGGCGAGGTCGCGGTGGCCGCCCCGCCGTCGACGCTCATGGTCTGGGCGGTGAAGTCGATGGCGATGGTGTGCTGCACGACGCCGGTCGGATCGACGATCGCGATGGTGGTCTGGCCGGTGAAGCCGCTGACCGCCGTGGGCAGGTCGAGCCCGGTGCTGCGGCCGGTGAGGGTCGCCGGCGCGGGCACCGCGCTGGAATTGTTGTGCGCCTGGTTGAGCTGCTGCACGGCCTGGGTGACGAACTCGCCGAGCTGGTCGGAAAGTCCCGGCAGCCCGGTGTTGCGCAGGTCCAGCAGGCCGCGGATCTCGCCGGAGTTCACCTGGATCGGCTGAGCGCTGGAGCCGCCGCCGGCGGGCGTGGCGCTGATGTAGCCAGGCGTGGTGGCGCTGGCGTTGTAGGTGAGGGTGGCGGCCTGGTCGCCGGCCAGCAGCACGCCTTCGGGCGAGCGCACGTCGACGCCGCCGTTGGCGCGCTGGGCGATCTTGACGCTGATCAGGCCGGAGAGCTGGTCGAGCAGCTGGCTCTGGATGTTCTCCGCGCCGGAGGCGTCGGCGTTGGTCAGCCGGGAGCGGCTGATGCTCGCGTTGAGCTGCGAGATCTGGGAGAGCAGGCTGTTGACCTGGTCGACGTCGGCGCCGACGCGGGTGTCCACCGTGCTGGTGAGCTGGGTGAGCTGGCCGTTGATCTGGCTGGCCTGGCTCAGGAAGTCCTGCACGTTGGAGACGGCCTGGCTGCGCAGCAGGTTGTTCGAGGGATCGTTCGCCGCGCTGGCGAAGCCCGCATAGACGTTGTCGATGCTGTTGAAGAAGGACGAGCTGGACGAGGGGTCGCCGAACAGGCTCTGGGCATTGTCCAGGTACTGCGAATAGACGTCCCACTTGCCGGAGTCGGCGCTGGCCGAGAGGCTGGCGAGCTGCAGGTACTGGTCGGTCACGCGGGTGATGTCGGTGACCTCGACCCCCTGGCCGACGCCGTTGACGCTCAGCTGCTGCTGGTTGACCTGCTTGCGGACATAGCCCGGCGTGTTGACGTTGGAGATGTTGTCCGAGACCGTCGACAGCCCCGTCTGGGCCGCCATCAGGCCGGAGGTGGCCGTGGTGAGCGCGATGTTCAGCGACGACATCGCTTAACCCTCCGCCCGGCAAAGGCTGACGCGCGAGTAGGCGGAATCTGCCGCCTCTTTGGTGTACGCGCGCGTAACCACGGTCGAAAACCTCAGCCTATTCAACATGGTCCCTCTCCGGGGCCGATGACGTTGCAGATTCACGCGCAAGAGCGGCGCCAGCCGGCCGGACGGGGCCCGCAGGGCGGCAGGGATCGCCCCACCCGGACCGCCGCGGCCCGGCAATTTCCGCCGTCGAGGGGCGCCTGGCGACCCCGCCGGATCGGGGCTTTCCCAGCATATTCCGTAACTTGCCCGCATGGCGCGAAGGTTGCTCCGGAAGGTGCGAATAAGCCCGGCGCAGCAGGCGCCTCCATCCCGAAAACCGGACCCGAATGGCCGCGCCTGCCGTAAACCCTGTCGCGTCGAACGCCCCCGCCCAAACGGCGGCGCCCGGCGTCGCGGCCGCGGGCGCGCCGGCGGCGGCCGGGCCGCTGGCGGGCTTCGAGGCGCTGATCGCTGCGCTGTTCGCAGGCCAGGTCGCGCCCGACGCCGGCAAGGCGGGACC
>JAGWSE010000302.1 GCA_028869395.1 Alphaproteobacteria bacterium
CCACCATCATCCCGCGCGGCCGCGCGCTCGGCATGGTCATGCAGCTGCCCGAGCGGGACAAATACTCCATGACCTACGAGCAGATGACCTCGCGCCTGGCCATCCTGTTCGGCGGCCGCGTCGCCGAGGAGATCATTTTCGGCAAGGAGAAGGTCACCTCGGGCGCGTCCTCCGACATCTCCCAGGCGACCAAGCTCGCCCGCGCCATGGTCACCAAGTGGGGCTTCTCCGACAAGCTCGGCGCGGTGGAGTACGGCGAGAACCAGGAGGAGGTGTTCCTGGGCCACTCGGTGGCGCGCAACCAGAATGTTTCCGAGGCCACCGCCAAGATCATCGACGAAGAGGTCAAGAAGCTGGTCAAGGCAGGCGAGGAGGAGGCGCGGCGCATCCTCACGACGAAGCTCGAGGACCTGCACACGCTCGCCAGGGCGCTGCTGGAGTACGAGACTCTGTCGGGCGATGAGATCATCAACGTGCTGAAGGGCGTTCCGCCTGTGCGCGAGGAGGCCGAAGCCAAGCGTCCGACCGGCCCATCCGCGGCGGTGCCGATCTCGCCCAGGCCCGATCCCGAGCCGGCGTGACGCCAAGCCCTTGAACCCGAAAGGCGGTCGCGAAAGCGGCCGCCTTCTTCGTTGGGCTCACTGGCTCTTGAGGATCTTGATCGCCTCTTCGATGACGCGATGTCCCCAGCTGGTGAGGTCCGGCCGCTTCAGCCGCTCGCGCGCGGCCTGCAGCGCCTCCGCGCCGTGCCTGCGGCGCAGGAAGTGAGCTTCATCGAGCGCCTCCCGCTTGAGGCGCTGGCGCCGCCGATACAGGCGGAGCGGGTTCCAGGTCATTGACGCCACTTTCATCGAAGCGGCGTTGACGCCCCGCCGCCCCCCTCGTCCTGGCAAGCCAAGGCCGCTATCTATAGCCCGCTCGTGACGAAATTGCGCTCCCTAATGGCAAAGCCTGCCTCTGCAACTCACCCGGTCCGGGTCATGGGCGTCGTCAATGTCACTCCCGACAGCTTCTACGACGGAGGCCGCCATGGACGCGGCGAGGGCGCGCTGGCGCACGCCCGCCGGCTGATCGTCGACGGCGCCGACATCCTCGACATCGGCGGCGAGTCGACCCGCCCCGGCGCGGAGCCGGTGGACGAGGCCGAGGAGATCGCGCGCGTGGTCCCGCTCGTCCGCGCGATCCGGGCGGAGAGCGATATCGCGATCTCGGTGGACACCATGAAGCCCGCCGTCGCCCGCGCGGCGGTCGAGGCCGGGGCCGGCATGTGGAACGACGTCACCGCCCTGCGCCATGCGCCGCAGAGCCTCGCGCTCGCCGCCGACCTGGGATGCCAGGTGGTGCTGATGCACATGCAGGGCGAACCGCAGACCATGCAGGCCGAGCCGCGCTATGACGATGTGGTGGAAGAGGTCGCCGCCTTCCTCGCCGATCGCGCCGCGGCGGCGATGGCGGCGGGCGTGCCGCGCGAGAGGATCTGGCTCGACCCCGGCGTCGGCTTCGGTAAGCACATGACCCGGCACAACCTGCCGCTGCTGGGGGGGCTCGAGCGCATCGTGGCGCTGGGGTTTCCTGTGCTCCTGGGCGCTTCCCGCAAGAGCTTCATCAGCGCCGTCGACGGCGGCGGCCGGCCGGCGGAGGCGCGGCTGGGCGGCTCGATCGCGGCCGCCCTGGCTGGCGCGGCGGCCGGTGTCGCGGCCGTTCGGGTTCACGACGTGCGGGAGACGGTGCAGGCGCTGCGGGTGTGGGCGGCGATCGCGGCGGCGCGAGGCTAGCGCAGGCGCGAAGACGGATGCGCCGCGCCGGCAAAGCCGCTATCGGCTGGCGCATGCAGCCGCGCGGCCGAGTCCTGATCATCGCCGGGTCCGACTCCGGGGGCGGCGCCGGCGTGCAGGCCGACATCAAGACGGTGACCGTGCTGGGCGGCTATGCGGCGAGCGCCATCACGGCTGTGACCGTCCAGAACACCCGGGGCGTTTCGGCTGTCCATCCGATCCCCCCCGAGATCGTGGCCGCCCAGGCGCGGGCGGTTCTGGAAGACATCGGCGCCGATGCGGTCAAGCTCGGCATGCTGGGGTCGCGCGCGACGTTAGAGGCGGTGGCCGACATCCTGGAGGGGGCCCACGGCGTCCCGGCCGTGATCGATCCGGTGATGGCGGCCAAGGGCGGCGCCCTTCTGCTGGAGCGCGGTGCGCTGGCGGCCTTCAAGGAAAGGCTCCTCGGGCGTGCGGCGCTGCTCACGCCCAACGCGCCGGAGGCCGAAGTCCTGACGGGCCTGCCCGTGACCAGCCTCGATGACCAGCGCCGAGTGGCGGAGGCGCTGCTCGCGGCCGGCGCCGCCGCCGTGCTGATGAAGGGCGGCCACATCGCGGGCGAACGGGTGATCGACCTTTTGGTCACGCCGGCCGGCGAGACGGCCTTCGAGACCGAACGGGCCAAGACGCGCCACACCCACGGCACGGGCTGCACCCTGGCCTCGGCCTGCGCCGCCGGGTTGGCTCAGGGCCTGCCGCTCGCCGAGGCCGTGGCTCGCGCATGGGCCTACGTCCAGGAGGCGATCGCCCGCGCGCCGGGGTTCGGCCAGGGCCAGGGCCCGCTCGACCACGCGTGGCCGGTTCGGCGGGACGGCCGGAGGTGAACCGGCAGACGCACCTCGAATCCCGGCTGGAGGCGATCGTGCGCGCCACGCCCAGCCTCATGCACGTGCTGGCGGTGGCGCGGGGCCTCGACCTGCCCGACTGGATGGTCTTTTCCGGCGCCGTCTACCAGCGGGTGCTCAACGATCTGACCGGCCGCGACGGCGACTACGGTGTTCGCGACTACGACCTCGGCTATTTCGATCCATCTGACACCTCCTACGAGGCCGAGGACGCGGTGATCCGGCGCGTGGCAGCGGCCTTCGAGCCGCCGCTGCGCGAGATGGTCGAGGTGCGCAACCAGGCCCGCGTGCACCTGTGGTTCGAAGACAAGTTCGGCGAACCCTATGCGCCGCTCGGATCCACAGGGGAAGCGCTGAGCCGATTCGTGAGCCCGCTGTTCGCGGTCGGCGTCCGCCTCGGCGTGGACGACCGCCTAGAAATCGAGGCGCCGTTCGGCCTGGAGGACCTTTTCGCCCTGCGCCTGCGGCCCAACCCCGGGCGGGTGACCAACGGCTTCGCCAGGACGGCCGCGTCGGTCCGGGCGCGCTGGCCGGAGATCGAGATCGTCATTTAGCCGCTTGGCCAATTGCCCGGCCGCTGTATTCAGGCCTGCCCTGTCGGAGTAGCCCGCCCATGCGCCAATGGACCGTCGACGCCTTCGCGAGCACCCCCTTCCGCGGAAATCCCGCCTGCGTGCTGGAGCCGCAGGCGGACTGGCCGGACGCCCAGTGGATGCAGGCGCTGGCCGCCGAGAACAACCAGGCCGAGACGGCCTTCCTGAAGCCGACCTCCGACCCGTCGCGCTTCGGGCTGCGCTGGTTCACGCCGGGGATGGAGGTGCCGCTGTGCGGCCACGCCACCCTGGCGTCCGCTCATGTGCTGTTCGCGGAACTGGGCGCGCGCGCCTCGCACATCACCTTCGACACCCAGTCCGGCCCCCTGATCGTCGCGCGCGGGGAGGGCCTCTACGAGATGGATTTCCCCGCCCAGCCGCCGCGCCGGATCGAGAGCCCGCCGGGTCTCGCCGAGGCTCTCGGCGCCCAGCCGCTGGAGGTCTGGGTCTCGGCGTACATGGCGGTAGTCTTGAAGGACGAGGATGCGGTGCGGGCGCTGAGGCCCGACATCGGCCGCCTGCACGACATCTCGCGTGACGCCACCCTCGGTCGCGGCAACGTCGGGGTCGCCGCGACCGCCGACGGCAAGCCGTACGACGTGGTCGACCGCTTCTTCGCGCCCGGATCGGGCGTGGCGGAGGACCCGACCACCGGTTCTCTCCATTGCATCCTGACGCCATTGTTCGCCGACAAGCTGGGCCGGGCGACCGTGCGCTTTCACCAGGCCTATCCGGGCCGCGGCGGCGACCTGGAATGCGAGCATCGCGGTGACCGCGTGCTGCTGCGCGGCGCGGCGGTCACGGTGGCGGAAAGCGTGCTGCGGATCGCGCCCTGACATGAAGACGCCCCCGGATCGCTCCGGGGGCGCAAGGTTCGAGCTGAGCGGCGGTTAGCGCCAGCGGCGGTAGCCGTTGTAGGCGTAGCCCCGTGTCAGGTTGTCGATGTGGTCGACCACCCGTTCGAGGCGGTTCACTTCCCACGGTCGCGCCTGACCGGTCTGATAGCGGTAGGCGAGCGGCTGCACCGAGCGCAGCTGCGCGTGAAGCTGCCGCGCCTGCGGCCACGAAATCCGGCCCTGGCGGGCGGCGTTGTCGATCTTCCACGCCAGTCCGTCGACATAGGGCGTCATCAGACGATTGTCGCGGTTGTAGGCGTGTTCGTAGCGCCAGGGTTGGGCCTGAGCAGTCGTGGCGACAGTAGCTCCACCAAGCGCAATCGTAGAAGCCGCGACGGCGGCCATCATCTTCATCTTGGTCATTGGTCAGTTCCTCTGCTTTGGGGTCCCTCTGCTTAGGCTCTGTCCCGACATGGCCATCAAAACACGCTTCCGGCGTATTGGTTTCCTGGATCCCGCTCGGCCCGATCCCCTAATAACTTCGGTGCGCCGCGGCCTGCGGGGCTGCAGCTCGGAGCAGACCACGGCTGCGGTGACCGGGGTCTGAGGCGTTCGTTGTGCGGTGTTCAGCCGGCGGCGCGGACGGCGGCCGGCTCGGACTGCGCGTGTCCCGCGCCGCCGGTGGCGGCGTCGGTGAGGGCGCTGCTGATCGCCTCGTAGAGCTTGGCGATCTCGATGGGCTTGGCGACATGGCCGTCCATGCCGGCGGCCATGTATTCCTCGACCTGGTGCGTCAGGGCGTTGGCGGTCAGCGCGATGATCGGAGTCCGGCGGCGGCGCTCCGCGGCCTCCAGCACGCGGATCTCCCGTGCGGCCGCGATGCCGTCCATCACCGGCATCTGGATGTCCATCAGGATCAGGTCGTAGGCGCCCACGCGCCAGGCGTCGACCGCCTCGCGCCCGTCCGGCACGATGTCGATGTCGATTCCGAGCGAATCCATCACCGCCTGCAGCACCTGGCGATTGGTGGGATTGTCCTCGGCGGCCAGCAGCCGCAGGTCGCCGTCGGCGCCGCGCGCTTCCGCCGCCGGCGCCGTCTCGGCCGGATCGCCGCGCCGCAGCGGCAGCTCGACCGTGAAGGTGGAACCCGCGCCCTCACGGGTCTGCACGTCGATCGCGCCGCCCATCATCTGGGTGAGCTCCCGGCAGATGGCGAGGCCAAGCCCGGTTCCACCGAAGCGGCGGGTCGCGGAGTTGTCCGCCTGCGTGAACTTCTCGAACAGGGTCGGCAGCTTCTCGGGCGCGATGCCCACGCCGCTGTCCTGGACCCTCATGCGCAGGGCGCCGGTGGCTGGATCGGCGGCAATGCTGGCCTTGACCGAGCCCCGGGGCGTGAACTTCACCGCGTTGGACAAAAGGTTGCCGACGATCTGGCGCAGGCGATCGGCGTCGCCGCGCCACCAGCCGCGGGCGGTTTCCTCCACCTCGAAACTGAACTCCAGGCCCTTGGTCTTGGCCATCACCCGGAACGGTTCGGCGGCGGAAGCCATGGTTGGCTCGAGGTCGAAGTCGTCGACAACGAGCGAGAGCTTGCCGGCCTCGATCTTGGACAGGTCCAACACGTCATTGAGCACCGCGAGCAGCAGGCTGCCCGATTGACGGATCACGTCGAGACGGTCGCGCTGCACCTCGCCAAGCTCGCCCATGGACATGACCTCGGCCATCGCCAGCACCCCGTTCAGCGGCGTGCGGATCTCGTGGCTCATGTTGGCCAGGAACTGGGTCTTGAGCACGTTGGCGGCGTTGGCGGCGTCGCGCGCCTGCTCGAGCTCGCGCATGGCGCGCTTGAGGTCGTCCTCCCGCTCGCCGAGCTTGCCGACCAGGTGGTTGAAGCTCTCGTTCAGGCTCTGGAACAGTTCGTCCTGCGCCCTGACTTCCACGGGTTCGAAGCGGCCGCCCGCGGCGACCTCGTGCATCGCCTCCGACAGCCGCTGCACGGGGGAGATCACCCGGTGGGCCAGGCTGCGCGCCAGGAACAGCGCCACCCCCACGCCTCCGAACAGGAGGACGAAGCTGAGGGCGAGATACTTCGGCAAGGTCGGCGCCAGCGTGGGCTTGGCCACCGTCATGGAAAGCACGCCGAGCGACTGTCCGTCGGCGCGCACCGGGGTTGCGATCACGTCGCGATTTCCGGGCGCCGGACGGGCGGCGTCATAGGCGGCGAGCGTGCGGCCGTGGGCGTCCACCAGGCGGGCGGAAACGACGTCCTTGTCGGCCGCCAGCGCGCGCACGGCCGCGGCATAGTCCCTGACATCGCCCCGAAGAATGTCGGCGGCCTCGGTGGTGGCGGTGATCTGGGCCAGCGACTGCTTGGCGATGTGAGCCTCGGCGCGGGCCACGGCCCACTGCTGCAGCATGAAGGTCGCGCAGGCGGCCGCCAGCACCACCACAGCCGTGATCAGGCCCACACTCGCCACACGGGCGTGGAATGTCGCCACCGGGACGGAACCGGAAGATCCAGAGTCTTGCGTCATGGCGCTCGGAAATGCCGCACGAGCGCCGGTTCTACCCCTCGAATCCTAACGCTTCGCTCACCGTCCGGGGGTTGGCGTCGTTAAATGGCACACGTAATGCGCGAAATCGTTGCGCGGGCGCCACACTGCAACCCCCGGACGCAGAAAAATTGGTTAACAACCGCTGAATCGCTTGGTCCAAGCTTAACCATCGGTTTACCGTCCTTTCGCGTTTTGGATTAACGCGGGCAAGTCGGGGTTTCAGATGGAAAAGATTTTCGTGGTGAAGCAGCTCGCCAAGAAGCTGTGGGCGACCGAGGCGGCCGTCGACGCGGCGCTCGTCGAAGCGTCGGAACTGAACCGGGACATCATTCAGGGCCGCAAGGACCTGAACGTCTCCCCGCTGTTCGCCGGCGAGATCAACGTGAAGCTGCTGGCTGCGATGACGGCGCTCACCGAGGCCCGCGAGGCGATGGCCGCGGTTCACGCCGAGATGGACGAGGCCAAGCTGCGCCTCGGCATCCGCACCAAGCTCGATTGGCAGCCGAAGTACCAGGTGACGGCGGTCGAAACCGACCAGACCCTCGCCGAGGTCGGCTGACCACCCGAAAAGTTGCAATAGTTTAACTGTATCGCGCCTCTAAAGAGATTTAGGGGCGCGATATGTCTTTTCCATTCCTCTTCCTTGCGCAAAACCTGGTTTCGCTGCTCGCGATCCTGTTCGCCCTCTGGAAGGGGGGGCTCGCCGAGCGCCTGGCCGCCGTCGTCGTCGCCGCCAACCTGGTCATCGGCCTCTCGGCGACCTTCCTCGCGCCCGACAGCACCGGTCTCGTGCGTCTGGGCAACGACGGCCTCGCCGCGCTCGCCCTGCTCGCGATCACGCTGCGGTTCGCCGCCCCCTGGATGGGCGCGGTCATGTTCTTCTATGCGGCGCAGTTCTCGCTCCACTCCTTCTATCTGGTGACCGAGCGCTCCGATCAGGACCTGCTGCACGCCATCATCAACAACATCGACTTCGCCGGCGTGCTGCTGTCGCTGATCGCCGGGGTCTTCATGGCGTGGCGGCATCGGGCCCGCGGTTCGAGGCTCCTGGGCCAAACTGCGCCATAGCGCCGCCCTGAACGGCCTCTCAGAAAAAGTTCGCTTGCGCCGCGGCTCGAACCGGAGTTGATGGCCAACGGGCCACGTCCCCCCAACGGGACGCTGCCCATCTGCAAGGATGGGAGACATCGCTATGACCACCCCCGCCAAGCCGGCCATGCGGCCGGCGCGCGCCGAATTTTCTTCCGGCCCCTGCGCCAAGCGCCCCGGATGGAACCCCGACATTCTCCAGAACGCGGTCCTGGGGCGGTCACACCGCTCCAAGCTCGGAAAGGCGCGCCTGAAAGAGGCGATCGACCGAACCCGCGACGTTCTGCAGGCGCCCGACGATTACCTCGTCGGCATCGTGCCCGGCTCGGACACCGGCGCGATGGAGATGGCCATGTGGTCGCTCCTGGGCGCCCGGCCGGTCCAGCTCCTCGCCTATGAAAGCTTCGGCAAGGACTGGGTCACCGACGTGACCAAGCAGCTGAAGATCGAGGCGGAGGTGCTGCAGGCCCCCTACGGCCAGCTTCCCGACCTGTCGAAGGTCCGCAAGGACGCGGACCTGGTCTTCCCCTGGAACGGCACGACCTCCGGCGTGCGCGTGCCCGACGCCGCCTTCATCGCCGCCGACCGCGAGGGGCTGACGCTCTGCGACGCCACCAGCGCCGCCTTCGCCCAGGACCTCGACTGGGCCAAGCTCGATGTGACCACCTTCTCCTGGCAGAAGGCGCTGGGCGGCGAGGCCGCGCATGGCGTGCTGGTCCTCTCGCCCCGGGCGGTGGCCCGGCTGGAGAGCTACACGCCTGCCTGGCCGATGCCGAAGCTGTTCCGCCTGACCAAGGCCGGCAAGCTGAACGCCGAAATCTTCGACGGCTCGACGATCAACACGCCTTCCATGCTCTGCGTGGAGGACTATCTCGACGCGCTGAAGTGGGCGGCCTCCATTGGCGGGCTTGCGGAGCTGCGCCGCCGCGCCGACGGCAATCTCGCCGTGCTCGAGGCCTGGGCGGCAAAGACCCCGTGGGTCGGATTCCTCGCCGAGGACGCCTCGATCCGGTCCAACACCTCCGTTTGCCTCAAGGTCGTCGACCCGCCGGTCGTCGCGCTCTCCGACGACGCCCAGGCGGACTTCGCCAAGAAGCTCGCCGGCGTCCTGGAGAAGGAAGGCGTCGCCTACGACATCGCCGGCTACCGCGATGCGCCGGCGGGACTTCGGATCTGGTGCGGCGCCACGGTCGACAGCTCCGACCTCGAGGCGCTGACGCCCTGGCTCGACTGGGCCTTCCAGGTCACCGCCGCCGAACTCGCCGCCGCCTGAGGCGGCCGCCGCCGCGCAACCCCGACAACGCCCTTCCCGCACCGCCGGGGAGGGCTCTCCGACAGGACACCCACATGCCTCGCGTGCTCATCGCAGACAAACTCTCGCCCGCCGCCGTCGCCATCTTCACCGAGCGCGGCGTCGACGCCGACGTGAAGACCGGCCTCTCGAAGGACGATCTCCTCAAGATCATCGGCGACTACGACGGCCTGGCCGTGCGCTCGGCCACTAAGGCCGACAAGGACGTGCTCGCCGCGGCCAGGAACCTCAAGGTGATCGGCCGCGCCGGCATCGGCGTCGACAACATCGACGTGCCGGCCGCCACCGCCGCCGGGGTGGTGGTCATGAACACCCCGTTCGGCAACTCGATCACCACCGCCGAACACGCCATCGCGCTGATGTTCGCGCTGGC
>JAGWSE010000303.1 GCA_028869395.1 Alphaproteobacteria bacterium
AGGCGCGATGCCGGGGAGGATCGAGCCGGACCGCTCGCGAATGTAGCCGGTCAGGTCGTATTCGGTGACCAGGTTCTCCATCACCGCCAGCACGCTCTCGAAGAGCGCCGCATCGATCACCTGGCCCAGGCCGGTGCGTTCCCGGTGATGCAGCGCCATCAGTATCCCCATGGCCGCATGCATGGCGGCCAGGCTGTCGCCGATGGAGATCCCCGCCCGCGCCGGCGGACGGTCCGGCTCTCCGGTCACGTAGCGCAGGCCGCCCATCGCCTCGCCGATCAGGCCGTAACCCGCCCGCTGCGAATAGGGGCCTGTCTGCCCGAAGCCCGAAACCCGCGCCATGATCAGGCGAGGGTTCTCCGCCGCGAGGCTCTCGTAGGAGAGCCCCCACTTCTCCATGGCGCCCGGACGGAAGTTCTCGATGACCACGTCGGCGCCGCGGATCAGCGTCCGCGCCAGCGCCTGGCCTTCCGGCGTGCGCAGGTCCAGGCCGACGGACTTCTTGTTGCGCCCGATCACCGGCCACCACGGCGAAAGCCCTTTGGGCAGGCTGCGGCCCCACTGCCGCATGGGATCGCCCGCGCGCGGATCCTCGATCTTGATCACCTCGGCGCCGAAGTCGCCGAGGATCTGGCCACAGAATGGGCCGGCGATCAGCGTTCCCATCTCGATCACGCGCAGGTCGGCGAGCGGGCCCTGGGCGTTGTTCGGGGTCACGTCCGTCATTCGATAAGGTCTCCGGTGGCCGGCTTCCCATAGCCCGGGCGCGGAGCTAAGTCGCTCCCATGCAGTCCGTCATCGAAGCCCCCGCCCAGGTCAGCGTCCCCGTCGAGGGTGAAGCCGGCCGCTTCCCCGTGCGCCGCGTCCTGTGCGTCGGCCGCAACTACGCCGCCCACCGGCGCGAAATGGGCGGCGACGACCGCGACCCGCCGTTCTTCTTCTCGAAGCCCGCCGACGCGATCGTGCCGCCGGGAAACGACGTGGCATATCCGCCCGCTACCGCGAACCTGCACCATGAGATCGAACTTGTCGTCGCCTTGAAGGCGGGTGGGGCGGACGTGCCGGCCGAGAAGGCCCTCGACCTCGTCTACGGCTACGCCGTGGGCGTCGACATCACCCGTCGCGATCTGCAGAACAAGGCCAAGGGCAAGGGCCAGCCCTGGGAGGCCTCAAAGGGCTTCGACCAGTCGGCGCCGATCTCGGCGATCAGGCCGTGGACGGGAGCCCCGCCGCAGGGCCGCATCTGGCTCTCGGTAGAGGGCCAGGTGAAGCAGGATGCCCTCGTCGCCGACATGATCTGGAATGTCGCCGAGATCATCGCGGAGGCCTCGAAACTCTGGCGGGTCGCCCCGGGCGATCTGATCTTCACCGGTACGCCGGAAGGCGTCGGGCCCATGGTTCGCGGCGATCTCGTCAAGGGCGGCGTCGAAGGCGTCGGTGAGCTGTCGTTCCGGATCGTCTGATGGCCTACGTCCTCCACAGCTACTGGCGCGCCACCGCGCCCTACCGCGTGCGCATCGGCCTCAACCTGAAGGGGCTCGCCTATGACTACGCGCCGGTGAACCTGCTCGCGGGCTCGCAGCACGATCCGGCCTACGCCGCGCTGAACCCGCAGGAGCTGACGCCCGCGCTGCGGCTCGATGATGGGCGAGTTCTCACCCAAAGCCTGGCGATCCTCGAGTGGCTGGAGGAGGTCCATCCCGCCCCGCCGCTGCTGCCGGCCGATCCGGGCGCGCGGGCGGTGGTCCGCGCCATGGCGGATATCGTGGCCTGCGACATCCACCCTCTGAACAATCTGCGCATCCAGCAGCAGCTCGCCGCCATGGGCGTGGATGAGGCCGGCCGCGTGGCCTGGAGCCAGCGCTGGATCGAGGACGGCTTCCGCGCGCTGGAGCCGATGATCGCGGCGCATGGGGCGGGCTTCTCATTCGGCGCTGCGCCCACGCTCGCCGACTGCTGCCTGATTCCCCAGGTCTATTCCGTGGAGCGCTACAAGGTGGACCTGACGCCCTATCCGGCGATCCGCGCCGTGGCCGAGGCCTGCGCGTCTCATCCGGCGTTTCAGGCCGCCCATCCCGACCGTCAGCCGGACGCAAAACCCGCCTGAGAGGGGTTGTCGCATCCGGCGCGGGGCTCTAGAGGGCGCCCATGCTCGACGATCTGAAGGCCAAGAACCGCGCGTGGGCGGAACGCAAGACCGCCGACGACCCGGGTTATTTCCGCCGCCTCGTGGGTCAGCAGGCCCCGCAGTACCTCTGGATCGGCTGCTCGGACAGCCGGGTGCCGGCGACCGAGATCGTCGACCTCGATCCCGGCGAGATGTTCGTCCACCGCAACATCGCCAATCTCGCCCCGCCGCAGGACGCGAATTACCTTTCGGTGCTGCAGTACGCCGTCGATGTGCTGAAGGTCAGGCACATCCTGGTGGTCGGCCACTACGGTTGCGGCGGCATCGCCGCAGCGGTGGACGGCGGACGTCGCGGCCTCATCGATCATTGGCTGCACCCGATCCGCGAGACCGCCCACGAGCACCGCCACGAACTCGAGGTCATCCCCGAGGAGCGCGAGCGGCTCAATCGCCTCTGCGAGCTCAACGTCGTCCGCCAGGTGCGCAACGTCGGTTCCGATGTGTTCGTGCAGGACGCCTGGGCGCGCGGCCAGAAGATCAGCGTGCACGGATGGGTCTATTCCCTCGAGACCGGCCTCATTACGGACCTGGACGTCACTGTGCGCTCCTCTGCCGACGTGGAGAAGCTTGAGTCCTGAGCGCGTCGCGTCACGGCGCCACCGGACGCTAGGTCAAGCCAGCTTGATCTCCCGCAGCCGTTCCAGGAGGTAGTCGTTGGCCGTGATCGGCTCCGGGTAGCGGTCGGGATGGGCCGCGTCCACGCAGTTGGGCAGCGTCCGGATCAGGTAGTCCGAGTTGAAGTGCAGGAAAAACGGCGTGGAGTAGCGGGCGAAGCCGCGCCGCTCCGGCGCAGGGTTCACCACGCGGTGCGTGGTGGAGGGCAGCCGGTGGTTGGTCAGCCGCTGCAGCATGTCGCCGATGTTGCAGACCAGGCTTCCCGGCGGGGGGTTGATCGACAGCCACGAGCCGTCGCGATCCTTCACTTCCAGCCCGGCTTCCTCGGCGCCCAGCAGCAAGGTGATGACGTTGATGTCCTCATGCGCGGCGGCGCGGATGTGGGGCCCGTCCTGTGGCACGGGCGGATAGTGCAGGAGCCGCAGGATCGAATTGCCCTCCGCCACCGTCGCGTCGAAGAAGTGGCGCTCCAGGCCGAGCCAGACCGCGATCGCCTCCAGCACCTTCAGCCCCATGGCGTCCAGCGCGCCGTAAAGCCAGCCGACCCGATCATGGAATCCGGGTATGTCCGCGTCCGCCCAGACGTTCTCGGGCATGTGGTCGCGGTAGCGGTGTCCCGCGGGCAAGTCTCGGCCGACGTGCCAGAATTCCTTCAGGTCGTAGTGAGCCTCGCCCTTAGCGGTCTCCACTCCGAATGGCGTGTAGCCGCGCTGGCCTGCGACCGGCAGCTTGTAATTCAGCTTCACCGCCTCGGGCAGGGCGAAGAAGTCCTTGGCCGCCTCGATCGCGACATCGATCTTCGGCTGTGCGATTCCGTGGTCGGAGATCACCGCGAATCCATACCGCGCGAAGCTGTCGCCCAGCGCCTGGGAGAAGCCGCCGAAGTCGCGGTTGAAATCCCGGAACGATATGGGGGCGATGCTGCGCGAAAGGGTTGGAGCCTGACTCATGGGGCCTTCCTACACCGCTGCGCAGGCGGCCTCCACCTGCCGGATTGGCAGGCACGGCTCGCCCATCCCGCGTCCTTTTCGCGCAAGGACCGTTCTCAAATGCGCAGCCCGGCGCTAAACCCCGCCCATGGCGAACAAGGTGCGAAAGTCCGCCGAGGCGGCGCTCGAGGGCGTGCTCTTCGACGGCATGACGATCATGGCCGGAGGCTTCGGCCTCTGCGGCATCCCGGAGAACCTCATCGCGGCGATCCGCAAGGCCGGCGTCAAGGACCTGACGGTTGTCTCGAACAACTGTGGCGTCGACGACTTCGGGCTGGGCGTCCTCCTGGCCGGCGGTCAGATCCGCAGGATGATCTCCAGCTACGTCGGCGAGAACAAGCTCTTCGCCGAGCTCTATCTCTCCGGAAAGCTCGAGCTGGAGTTCAATCCGCAGGGCACGCTGGCCGAGCGCATCCGCGCGGGCGGGGCGGGCATCCCGGCCTTCTACACCCGGACCGGCGTCGGCACTCTGGTCGCAGAGGGCAAGGAAGTTCGCGAGTTCGACGGCGAGACGTACGTGATGGAGCGCGGCCTCACAGCCGACCTCTCCATCGTCAAGGCGTGGAAAGGCGATACCGAAGGCAACCTCGTCTATCGGAAGACCGCGCGGAACTTCAATCCGATGATGGCCACCGCCGGAAAGGTGACGCTGGCCGAGGTTGAGGAGCTTGTGGAGCCGGGCCAGATCGATCCCAACCACATCCACACGCCCGGCATCTATGTCGACAGGATCCTGAAGGGTGCGAAGTTCGAGAAGCGCATCGAGCAGATGACCGTGCGGCCCAAGGAGACCCCAGAGCGCCTTGCCGCCGCCGCCGCCGGCGAGGAGGTCTGACCATGGCCCAGGACACGAAGGGATGGACGCGAAACGAGATGGCCGCCCGCGCCGCGCGCGAGCTGCAGGACGGCTTCTACGTCAATCTCGGCATCGGCATCCCGACCCTGGTCGCGAACTACATCCCGCCCGGCGTCTCGGTGACTCTCCAGAGCGAGAACGGGATGCTGGGCATGGGGCCGTTCCCCTACGAGGGCGAGGCGGATCCTGACCTGATCAACGCCGGCAAGCAGACCATCACCGAGCTTCCGACCAGCTCCTATTTCAGCTCCGCGGACAGCTTCGCCATGATCCGCGGCGGCCACATCGACCTCTCCATCCTGGGCGCCATGCAGGTGGCGGCCAATGGCGACCTCGCCAACTGGATGGTGCCTGGCAAGATGGTGAAGGGCATGGGCGGGGCGATGGATCTGGTGGCCGGCGTGAAGCGGGTCGTGGTGGTCATGGAGCACTGCGAGAAGACCGGCGCGCCGAAGCTCCTGAACGCCTGCTCCCTTCCGCTCACCGGCGCCGGCGTTGTCGACCTCGTGATCACCGACCTTGGCGTTTTCGAGATCAACCGCGGCAAGACCCCGCTGACGCTCAGGGCGCTCGCGCCGGGCGTCACCGTCGAGGAGGTCAAGGCGAAGACGGAGCCGGATTTCCGGGTGGCCGAAAGCGCCGGGGCGTAGCAGGATCGGCGCTTCTGAGCTTGAAGGAGCCGCCATGAACAAGACCCACTCCGCGCTCGCGGCCGCCGCCATCGTGGGCCTCGTCGCCGGGGCCGCCCAGGCGGCTGAGACCATGGCGGGCAAGGCTGACGCCGGCGCCAAGGAGAAGTGCTACGGGGTGGCCAAGGCCGGCCAGAACGATTGCGCAGCCGGTCCGGGAACCTCGTGCGCCGCCACCTCGAAGGTCGACTACGACGGAGCGGCCTGGAAAATGGTCCCCAAGGGGACTTGCGTCACCATCAAGACCCCCAAGGGAATGGGCTCGCTCACGCCCAGGGCGGATCCCGGCAAGGATCAGCCCTCCAACAGCTGAGCCTCGGCTATGGCGCAGCAGCTGACCGCCGGCGTCAGCCTCAAGCCCGCATACATGGCGGAGGCGCTTCACGTCACGGCGCCAGGGCTCTTCTTCGAAGTCCACGCCGAAAACTACATGGCGGACGGGGGGCCTCGACTCGCCGCCCTTGACGCCATCGCCGGGCGGTTTCCGATTTCGCTGCACGGAGTTGGCCTCTCCCTGGCCGGTGACGCTCCGCCCGATACGGCGCACTTGGCCGCATGGCGGCGTCTGGTGGGCCGCTTCAACCCCGCGCTCGTCTCGGAACACCTCGCCTGGTCGGCATGGAACGGCGCATATGTGCCTGACCTGCTGCCCTTCCCGCGGACCCGCGCCGCGCTCGCCCGGATCGGCGACAACCTGGCCCGCTTCCAGGACGCCATCGGCCGGCGCGTGCTGGTCGAGAACCCGGCGCTCTACATGCCGCTCGCCGGCCACGAGTTCCCGGAAACGGATTTCCTGGCCGAGCTCGTCCGCCTGACCGACTGCGGCCTCCTTCTCGACGTGAACAACCTTTTCGTCAGCGCCCGCAATCTCGGCTACTCGGCGGAGGCGTACCTTGCCGATTTCCCGCTGGAGGCGGTCGGGGAGATCCATCTGGCGGGACACGCGGCCGATAGCCGGCTTGGCGAAAGCCTGCTCATCGACAGCCATGACGCACCGGTCGCCGAGCTGGTCTGGCGGCTATACGAGCGCCTCGTCGCGCGGATGGGGGCCCGGCCGACCCTGATCGAGCGCGACGAAAATCTTCCTCCCTTCGCTGAGCTCATGTCCGAGCGCGTCCGCGCCGAGCGGCTTCTTGCAAAGCCGGCCGCCGCAGCCCTGCATGTCTGAGCTCGCACGCTTCCAGCAGGCCTTCGTCGAAGCCCTCTGCGGCGACTTCGCCCCGCTCGCGCCCTGGAGCTCGCGCTCCGATGGCGAGGCGCGATTCTCCGTCTATCGGAACACGGCGGCCAAGGGCCTGGCCGATGCGCTTTCCGCCCAGTTTCCGACCGTCGCACGGGCGGTGGGCGAGGGCTGGATGCGAGCGGCGGCGCTCGCTTTCGCCCGCGAGCACCGGCCGGAGGCGCCCGCGCTCCACGCCTATGGCGGCGACTTCCCCGACTGGCTCGCCGGTTTTGCGCCCGCCGGGGAGATGCCGTGGCTCAGCGGCCTCGCCCGGATCGACTGGGCGGTGCGCGACGCCCTCTTCGCCGCCGATTGCGCGCCGCTGGACACCGCCGCGTTCGCGGCCCTCTCGCCCGACGATTTCGGGGACACCTGCGCGGCTCTGCACCGTTCGGCTACGATCCTGTGGTTCGATGACGGTACGGCCGGACTCTGGCGCGACCTGCAGGCCGATCCGCCGTCGGCCGAGGCGGAACTCGCGCCGGAGCCCGGTGGGCTGCTGGTGTTTCGTCCTCGCCTGGAGGTCTCCACGAGACCGCTCGGCTACGGCGCCTATGCCTTTCTGCGCGCTTGCCGGGCGGGCGAAAGCCTGGGCCTCGCGGGTCAGGCGGCGCTTTCAGCCGAGCCCGACCTGCCGCTCGCCAACTTATTTGGAGATTTCATCGCCGCGGGCGTGTTCGAGCGCATCCGCCGTTCGCCGGACGCCGTATGGTGACATCGGGGGGCGTTGATGGAAGTGTATCGCGCCATGAGGAAAATCCTGTCCGCGGCGACGGCCGCCGCCGCTCTTCTCGCCGCTCAGGCGGCTCCGGCCGCCGCGGCGCTCAAGTCCGCGGTCTTCGCGGGCGGCTGCTTCTGGTCGGCCGAGCATGACATCGAGGGCACGCCAGGCGTGGTGAAGGTGGTGGTGGGCTACGCCGGCGGCGTTCGGCCCGATCCGACCTACGACAACCATCAGGGCTACCTGGAATCCATACGGGTCACCTACGACCCGTCGAAGATCAGCTATCCGAGGCTGGTCGACGCGTTTTTCCACCATATCGATCCAACCGACGGCGGAGGCCAGATCTGCGACCGCGGGCCGACCTATCTCACGGCCGTGTTCGTCGCCGATCCGGCCGAGAGGAAGGCTGCGGAGGCGGTGAAGGCGCAGGTCGGGCGCGAACTCCACAAGCCGATCGCCACCGAGATCCGCCCGGCCGCGAAGTTCTGGATGGCCGAGACCTACCACCAGGATTACGCGAAGAAGAATCCGGGGGCCTACATGCGCTATCGCATCGGATGCGGCCGGGACGCCCGCCTCAACGCGGTATGGGGCGGCCGGTCTTAGGGTCCCGTGGGCGGGGACTGAAGCCCTCGCCGATGAACATCACCAGCTTGCGGATGTGCTTGCGGTCCAGCGAGACGTCGTCGATCTCGCGGCCGGACGTACGGACGAAGTCGCCGACCATGTCGTTGAGGTACCAGCCTTCCAGGGACACCGCGAGCACGCGTTGGCCGAGCGCTGGCGACAGCGGCGCGCTGGTTTCGGCCTGGTTCTCGGGCTTGCCGGTGAGAAGCCAGTAGCTCAGCGGCGGGGCGCCGCCTTGCCGCAGATAGTCGCGCCCGTAGTAGCTCAGGGCGTAGTAGAGGAACCGGTCGTTCACCGCGATGGTGGAGAGCCCCATCGGCCTTTCCGCCTTGGCCCGGTCTGTGATGAGCCTGGCCGTCGCCTTCCAGCCGCGCACGCGCTTGAGGCTGTTCGACGCGCCGATCGCATCGGCGAAGTCCGGGCGAACCACCGCCATCAGAACCATTGCGGCGACCACGGCCTGGATCGCGACCGCCGCCATCAGCCAGCGCCGCGCGCGCCAGCGCATCAGCCAACCCGCCGCGAGCACGGCGCCGGGCAGATAGCTCGCCCCCGACCAGTTGGCGTTGGCGCGGCTGAGCAGCGCCTGTACCGAAACAATGACGAGCGGCGGAACGACGAAGCTCAGCAGCAGCAGGTCCTCGCGGGGCAAGCTCTTGCGCCGCGCGGCCAGGATGGCGCCTGTCACCAGCACTCCGAAGGGGATCGGCCCGAAGATGCCGACCTGGGTCCACAGGAATTGCGCGAGCTTGGCCGGGTTGAACGGCGGCCGACCCTCGCCCCAGGCGGCGTCGGCCGCGGTGTGGTGCACTGTCGCGAACCCGTGCTGGGCGTTCCATACGATGTTCGGGGCGAGCACGACCGCGAAGATCAATACGGCGATGGCGGCCGCAGCCGGCGACCACGCCCGCCGGCCCTCGCGGCTGACGGCCAGATGCAGGCCGATGCCGATGATCGCGTAGAGCGCGGCGTACTTGCTCAGGAAAGCGAGCCCCAGCGCTGCGCCGAGCCCGGCTGCCAGCCACAACCGCCGAGCCCCGGTCGCGGATTGCAGGTCCACATAGGCGAGCGTCGTGAGGCCCAGGAAGAACAGCAGCGGGGCGTCCGTGGCGACCACCAGGCCGGAGATCTGAACGCCCGGCATGAGCGCGTAGAGCGCTGCGGCTGCGAGCGCGGCGGGGCTTCCGTATAGCCGGCGGGCGATGGCGAACACGGTCAGCGTCGCACCCGCCTGGAACAGCGGCGCCGAGAGCCGCACCCACGCCTCGGCGTTGCCGCCCATGTGGGTCGTCAGCCAGATTCCCCAGGCGACCATGGGCGGCTTGGAGTAGTAGCCGAAGTCCAGCGCGCGCGACCAAAGCCAGTACTGCGCCTCATCCGGATAGAGCTCCAGCGGACTGCGAAACAGGGCGACGATCCTCGCCAGGGTGACACCCGTCGTCAGCAGCACGGCCGCATTCCAGTCCGCCCCCGCGGGGCTCGGCGTCAGAGACCTCGGGGTTGCGCTGCGCGCCATGCGACTCCCTTTGTTTCGCGGCGCGACCCTTAAGCCTCAGTGGGGCCCTGTAAAGGCGAAGGACCCGCCGCGCCGCCGATTTGCGGGGCTCATCCCGCTTGGTCGCTTGACGGGAACCCGCCGCTCGCCCATCTGCCCCCGGCTTCCGTAGCGAGGGTCAGGATGAGCTTCACCGTTCCGCCGGAGTGGGCGCTGCACCGGGCCATGTGGCTGGGTTTTCCGAGCCACGCGGACCTGTGGGAGACGGACCTCGAAGCCGCCCAGGACGAGGTGGCGGCGCTGGCGCGCGCCTTGGCGGGGCCGGGCGGCGAGCGCGTGCGGCTTATGACGGGCCACGCCGATGCCCAGGCTGCGGCCCGGCGGCTGCTCGGCGACGTCCCTGGTGTCGAGATATTCCCGGGCCTGTTCGGCGACATCTGGCTGCGGGACACAGGTCCGATCTTTGGCCGCCGCGACGGCGCGCCCGTGGCCGCTGCGTTCAAGTTCAACGGCTGGGGCGGCAAGTACGATCTCGAGTACGACGACACTGTCGCACGCCAGATCGCCGAGGCTGCGGGCGTCACGCTCGAGCCGCATGAATTCGTCCTCGAGGGCGGCGCGGTCGACCACGACGGGGAGGGGACGGTCCTGACAACCAGCCAGTGCGTGCTGAACC
>JAGWSE010000304.1 GCA_028869395.1 Alphaproteobacteria bacterium
GTCAGCGCCGGCGCGGCGTGTTCCTCGGGCAAGGTGAAGGCCTCGCCCGTCCTGACCGCCATGGGTCTGACCGACCTCGCCCCCTGCAGCCTGCGCGTGTCCGGCGGCTGGGCGACGACCGAGGCCGACTGGACCCGCTTCGCCGACGCCTGGCTCGACGCCCACGCCCGCCACGCCGCACGCCGCGCCCCTGTCGCGGCCGGAGTTTCCTGATGCCTGTCGCCCGCCAGACCGTTCAGCATGTCGAGAGCCTCGAGCGCTACAAGCACGGCTTCGTCACCGACGTCGCCCAGGAGTTCGCGCCGAAGGGACTGAACGCCGATGTGGTCCGCTTCATCTCCGGGAAGAAGAACGAGCCCGAGTGGATGCTCGCCTGGCGCCTCGAAGCCTTCGAGCGCTGGCAGGCCATGGACGAGCCCGCCTGGGCCAAGGTCAGCTTTCCGCGCATCGATTACCAGGACGCCTACTACTACGCCGCCCCGAAGCAGGCCGCGAAGCCGAAGAGCCTCGACGAGGTCGATCCCGAGATCCTGGAGACCTACAAGAAGCTCGGCATCCCGCTGCGCGAACAGGAGGTGCTGGCGGGCGTGCAGGGCGCGCCGCGCTATGCGGTGGATGCGGTGTTCGACAGCGTCAGCGTGGTCACGACCTTCCGCGAGGAGCTTGCCAAGGCCGGCGTCATCTTCTGCCCGATGAGCGAGGCGATCCGCGAGCACCCCGAGCTCGTGAAGAAGTACCTGGGATCGGTCGTGCCGGTCTCGGACAACTACTTCGCCTGCCTGAACTCGGCGGTCTTCTCCGACGGCAGCTTCGTCTATGTGCCGCCCGGCGTGCGCTGTCCGATCGAGCTTTCCACCTATTTCCGGATCAACGCCGAGAATTCCGGCCAGTTCGAGCGCACCCTGATCATCGCCGACAAGGGCGCCTATGTGTCGTACCTCGAGGGCTGCACGGCCCCGATGCGCGACGAGAACCAGCTGCACGCCGCCGTGGTCGAGCTGGTCGCCCTGGACGATGCCGAGATCAAGTACTCCACCGTCCAGAACTGGTACCCCGGCGATCCGGAGACCGGGAAGGGCGGCATCTACAACTTCGTCACCAAGCGGGCCGACTGCCGCGGCGACCGGGCCAAGGTCTCCTGGACCCAGGTGGAGACCGGGTCTGCGATCACCTGGAAGTACCCGTCGTGCGTGCTGCGCGGGAACGACAGCGTGGGCGAGTTCTATTCCATCGCCATCACCAACGGCCGCCAGCAGGCCGACACCGGCACCAAGATGATCCACCTGGGGGCCAACACCCGCTCGCGCATCATTTCCAAGGGCATCAGCGCCGGGAAGAGCACCAACACCTACCGTGGCCTGGTTTCGGCCCATCCGAAGGCCAAGGGCGCGCGCAACTTCACCCAGTGCGATAGCCTGCTGATCGGCAAACAGTGCGCGGCGCACACCGTGCCCTACGTCGAGGCGCGCAACGGCCAGGTCGTGTTCGAGCACGAGGCGACGACCACGCGGCTATCGGAAGACCAGCTGTTCTACGTGATGCAGCGCGGCCTCAGCCAGGAGGAGGCGGTGCAGCTGCTGGTCAACGGCTTCGTCAA
>JAGWSE010000305.1 GCA_028869395.1 Alphaproteobacteria bacterium
GCTCTGCTGGTGCGGGCGGCGCAACTGCCTGGAGCTGTGGATCAGCGGCTCGGGCCTGGCGCGCGACGCCGGCCGGCCGGGCGAGGCGGTGATCGCCCAGGCTCGGGCCGGCGATCCGGCCGCCTCCGCCGCGCTCGGGCGTCTGCGCGACCGCCTGGCCCGCGGTCTGGCCGTCATCTGCGACGTCCTCGATCCCGACGTGATCGTGCTGGGCGGCGGCCTCTCGAACGTCGAGGAGATCTACGCCGGCCTCACCGAGTCGATCGCGGCGCACGTGTTCTCCGACGCCTTCGACACCCCCGTGCGCCGGGCCCACCACGGGGATTCCTCCGGCGTGCGCGGCGCCGCGTGGCTCTGGCCGCTCGCCGCATGAAGGCCTTCTGCCGCGACTGCTTCTGGCGCGGCGAGGCGGCCGTACGGCGATGCCCGTCCTGCGCCAGCCCGCGCATCGTGGCTCACGGCGAACTCGACCGGCTGGCCATCGCCCACATGGACTGCGACGCCTTCTACGCCTCCGTTGAGAAGCGCGACCGGCCGGAGCTGCGCGACCGCCCGGTGATCGTCGGCGGCGGCAAGCGCGGCGTGGTCACCACCTGCTGCTACATCGCCCGCATCTCCGGCGTCCGCTCCGCCATGCCGATGTTCAAGGCGCTGAAGGCCTGTCCCGAGGCGGTGGTCATCAAGCCCGATTTCGCCAGGTACCGCGCCGAGAGCCGCCGCATCCTGGGGCTGGCGGCCGAGCTCACGCCGCTGATCCAGAACCTCTCGCTCGACGAGGCCTGGATGGACCTCTCCGGCACCGAGCGGCTGCATGGCGCGCCGCCGGCCCTGACGCTCGCCCGCCTGCAGGCGCGGATCGAAGCCGTGACCGGGCTCACCGTCTCCATCGGCCTCGCGCCCAACAAGTTCCTGGCCAAGATCGCCTCGGACCTCGACAAGCCGCGCGGCTTCTCGGTGATTGGCGCGGCCGAGGCCCAGGCCTTCCTCGCCCCCAGGAAGGTGGGGATCCTTCCCGGCGTCGGCCCCGCGATGGCCGCGTCCCTGGAGAAGGCCGGCTACCGCACCGTCGGTGATCTCGCTCGCGCCGAGCCGAAGGAGCTGGCCGAGCGCTGGGGCGCGCACGGGCTCCGCCTCGCCCAGCTCGCCCGCGGCCAGGACACCCGGCCGGTGAACCCCAACGAGGAGCGCAAGGGGATCAGCGCCGAGACCACCTTCGAGGAGGACCTCTCGAGCCTCGCCGACCTGGAGGACAGGCTTGCGCCGCTCTGCGAGAAGGTCGCCCGCCACGCCCGGGCCGACGGCCTGGCGGGCCGCGTGGTGACGCTGAAGCTGCGCACCACCGATTTCCGGATCGTCACCCGCCGCCGCACCATCCCCGTGGCCACCCAGACGGCGAAGACCCTGTTCGCGGTCGGCCGCGAACTTCTGGCGCGCGAAGCCACCGGGCGGCCCTGGCGACTGATCGGCATCGGCGTCGCCGACCTCGTGGAGGCCGAGGCGGCGGAGGCCGACTTCTTCGCGGAGGGCGAACGGCGGGCGCTGGCGGGCGAGCGGACCATCGATCGCCTGCGGGAAAAGTTCGGCGCCGAGGCCGTGACCTCCGGCCGAAGCCTGCGTCTCAAGCGTGACCGCGCCGCCGATTGAGGCGTTCCTGATCGAGGCGCCCCGGATTGAGCTCAGAAGCGTTATTTTTCAGGAGTTGACCGATCGCGCGGCGCCCGTGACGATTCGGCTCTTCCATCCGGGAATGTTTTCCATATCTAATCCTTGAGGGCGCTGCTTCGTTGGCGCAGGAGAATCGTTCGATGGCCGAACGCAAACAAGGTGATCAGGCCACCGGCGTTCGGACGGCGGTCGTCACTCAGACCAAGCCGAAGACGCAGAAACCCTCAATGTACAGGGTTTTGCTCTTGAACGACGACTACACTCCGATGGAGTTCGTAGTCTATGTACTTGAGCAATTCTTCAATAAGTCGCGCGAAGACGCGACTCGCATCATGCTGCACGTCCACCAGCACGGAGTAGGCGTCTGCGGCGTGTACACATACGAAGTGGCGGAAACAAAAGTCGCCCAGGTCGTTGATACGGCCAGGCGGCACCAGCACCCGCTGCAGTGCACCATGGAAAAGGATTAGAGGCACTTGCCTTCATTCTCGCGCCAGCTCGAAGAGTCCCTCCACCGCGCGGTCGCATACGCCAATCAGCGCAAGCACGAATACGCTACGCTCGAGCACCTCCTGCTGTCCCTCGTGGATGACGAGGATGCGGCCTCGGTGATGCGCGCCTGCGACGTCGACCTCGCCGCGCTGCGGACCACGCTGACCAACTACGTCGACAACGAGCTACGCTCCCTCGTCGTGGACGACGGGGAAGACGCCAAGCCGACGGCCGGCTTCCAGCGCGTGATCCAGCGCGCCGTCATCCACGTCCAATCGTCCGGCCGCGAGGAGGTGACGGGCGCCAACGTGCTCGTCGCCATCTTCTCCGAGCGGGAGAGCCACGCTGCGTACTTCCTGCAGGAGCAGGACATGACGCGCTACGACGCGGTGAACTACATCGCCCATGGCATCGCCAAGAAGGCCGGCGCGGGCGAGCAGAAGCCCGTCAAGGGCGCGGAGGACGACGAGAAGCCCACCGTCAAGACCGGCGGAGAGGCGCTCGAGGCCTACTGCATCAACCTCAACGAGAAGGCCAAGCAGGGCAAGGTCGACCCGCTGATCGGCCGCGCCGTCGAGGTGGAGCGCTGCATCCAGATCCTCTGCCGGCGCACCAAGAACAACCCGCTGCTGGTCGGCGATCCGGGCGTCGGCAAGACCGCCATCGCCGAGGGCTTGGCCCGCAAGATCGTCAACAA
>JAGWSE010000306.1 GCA_028869395.1 Alphaproteobacteria bacterium
GCACCGCCATGAACAGCGCGAGGTAGGCGATCGGGGTCGGGCGGCCGACCACGAAGACGTAGACCGGCGCTAGCGCCGCAGCGGTCAGCGCCGCCAGCGAGGAGATCCGGAACAGGAAGGCCATGACGAGCCAGGTCGCGCCGGCCAGGACGCCGACCGGCCAGGCGGCGGCGAGCAGGGTCCCGAAGAAGGTCGCCACGCCCCTGCCGCCCCTGAAGCCGAGCCAGACGGGGAAGAGGTGGCCCAGGAAGGCCGCGCCGCCGGCCATGGCGGTCAGCATGGACTGGGCCGGAAGGGTGGAATTGCGGGTGGCGAGGAAGGCCAGAAGCACGGCCACCGCGCCCTTGCCGCCGTCGCCCAGCAGGGTGATCAGCGCCAGATCCTTTCGGCCGGTCCGCAGCACGTTCGTGGCGCCGATGTTCCCGGAGCCGATGGAGCGCACGTCCGGTGCGCCGCCCAGCTTTGTGGCGATCACGCCAAAGGGGATGGACCCCAGCAGATAGCCGCCGACAAGCGCCACGGCGATCTGGATCACAGTCAGGCCTTCGAACATGCGCGTGCCTCCCCCGTTCGCCTTAGGTTCTAGCGGCCCGCGGTCCGCCCGTCACGTGCCGTGATCCAGGACGTCCCGGGGAGGGCGGTCCGGGATCCATCGGCGGAGGACGCGGCCCCCGGCTCAAGCCCGATAGACGACCCGTCCGTCCGCGAGGGTCATCAGCACCTTGCCCTGCAGGCGGCGGCCGTCGAACGGGGAGTTCTTGGATTTCGACCGGAGCTTGTCGGTGTCGATGACCACGGGGGTGTTCGGATTGACCAGCACCAGGTCCGCGGGCGCGCCCTTGGCGAGGCGGCCGCTGGCCAGGCCCAGGAGGTCGGCCGGGGAGCTGGTGACGGTGCGCACCAGGTCGATCAGCGGGATGCGGCCTTCGTGATGGAAGGTGAGCAGGGCCGGCAGGAGGGTCTCGAGGCCGACCGCGCCGGGGGCGGCCTCGTCGTAGGGCAGTCGCTTGTCCTCCGGCGGGGCGGGGGCGTGCGCCGAGACGACCACCTGGATGAGGCCCGAGGCCACCGCCTCGATGACCGCCTGCCGATCGTCCTCGGAGCGGAGCGGTGGGTCCAGCTTGCAGAAGGTGCGGTAGTCGCCGATGTCGATCTCGTTGAACGACAGGTGGTTGATCGAGGTGGTGGCGACCACCGGCAGGCCCTTGTCGCGGCCGCGCTTCAGGCTTTCCAGCGCCGCGGCGGTGGTGACCTGGTCTACCAGCAGGCGCGCGCCGGTGAGCTCGACCAGCGCCAGGTCGCGCTCCAGCATGATCTTCTCGGCCGCGCCCGGCACGCCCGGCAGGCCCATGCGCGAGGCGAACTCGCCCTCGCTCGCCGCTGAACCGCTGGTGAGCCAGGGATCGGCCGGACGGTGCGCCACGAGGGCTCCGAAGGCCTTGGCGTAGGAGAGCACCCGGCGGAAGACCTTCGAATTGACGATCGGCTTGTCGGCGTCGGTGAGATAGAGGCAGCCGGCCTCGGCCATCAGGCCGATCTCGGCCATGCGTTCGCCCTGCAGGCCCTTGGTCGCGGCGCCGGCGGGGTAGACCTTCACAAGCTCGATGTCGCGGGCGCGACGCAGGATGAAGTCGACGACGGACGGCTCGTCGACGACCGGATGGGTGTCGGGCTGGACGACGATGGTGGTCACGCCGCCAGCCGCGGCGGCCAGCGCCGCCGACTTCAGCGTCTCCTTGGTCTCCGCGCCCGGCTCGCCGGTCTTGACGCGGATGTCGACGAGGCCGGGCAACAGCAGGGCGCCGGCGCCGTCGACCACCTCGATGTCCTTCGACAGTCCGCCGAGCTCGCCGCCCCGGGCCACGTCGGCGATGACGCCCTCGACCACGAGCACCGCGCCCGGGCCGTCGTACCCGGAGGCGGGGTCGACGAGGCGCACGTTTGTGAAGGCGAGGGGTCGGCTCATCGGTCGTTCTCGAGCCGGGCCGCGAGCGAGGTCAGCACCGCCATGCGCGCCGCGACCCCCATCTCCACCTGATCTTGGATCAGGCTGACGGCGAGGTCGTCGGCCACGTCGGAATCGATCTCCACCCCGCGGTTCATCGGCCCCGGATGCATCACGCGCACGGTGGGCGCGGCGCAGGCGAGCTTCTCGCGGTCCAGCCCGTAGAAGCGGAAATACTCGCGCGTGGAGGGGGCCATGACGCCGTCCATGCGCTCGAGCTGCAGGCGCAGCATCATCACGACGTCGGCGCCGGCGATGCCCTGGCGCAGATCGTGGAAGATCTCGCAGCCCCAGCGGTCGGCCTGGGCGGGCAGCAGGGTCGGCGGGCCCACCAGCCGCACGTGGGCCCCCAGCATCTGCAGCAGGGAGACGTTCGAGCGGGCCACGCGGGAGTGAAGGATGTCGCCGCAGATGGCGACCTTCAGGCCGGCGATGCGGCCGAAGGCGCGGCGCATGGAGAGCGCGTCCAGCAGGGCCTGGGTGGGATGCTCGTGCTGGCCGTCGCCGGCGTTGACCACCGAGCAGGTGACCTTCTGGGAGAGCAGGGCGGCCGCTCCGGAGGAGGCGTGGCGCACGACCAGCAGGTCCGGCTGCATGGCGTTCAGCGTCACCGCCGTGTCGATCAGGGTCTCGCCCTTGGAGATCGAGGAGGAGCGGGGGCTCATGTTGACAACGTCGGCGCCCAGCCGCTTGCCGGCCAGCTCGAAGGAGCTCTGGGTGCGGGTGGAGTTCTCGAAGAAGAGGTTCATCAGCGTACGACCCTTCAGGAGGTCGAGCTTCTTCGAGGTCTGCCGGTTGAGGGCCACGAAGCCGTCGGCGAGGTCCAGGAGGTTGGCCACCTCCACCTCGTTCAGGTCGAGGACGGACAGGAAGTGCCGCTTGGGGAAGGAGAAGGTCCGGTTGAGGACCTCGGTCAGACCAGGCGGGGCGGCGCTCATCAAAGGGCCGTCTTAGGCGAGGTCGGCCTTCAAGCCAAGCACCCCCTTTGCGAAGGCGCCCGGGCCGATTATGTCAGCGGCTCAGCCATCCAAGGGGGAACTCGTGGCGACCGATCTCTTCACCTTCGTCGATCTCTATTCCAAAGGCCTGACGACGCTTTCGCACGTGCTCGAGCGGGGTGCGGCGCTCGCCAAGTCCAAGGGCGTTTCCGAGGCCGACATGCTCGAGTGGCGGCTCATCGACGACATGAACCCGCTGCGGTTCCAGGCCTTCGTCTGCATCAACTTCCCGAAGCAGTGGACGGCCCGGGTGCTCGGCCAGGAGGTTCCCGCCGACATCCCGAACGATCTCGACCTCGCGGGTCTCAAGGCCGCCATCGAGGAGTCCAAGGCGTTCCTCGCCAAGCTGAAGCCCGAGCAGTTCGCGGGCCGAGACGACGTTCCCCTCAAGGTCAACCTCGGCCAGATGGAGATGACGCTTCCGGCGGCCCAGTGGCTGACCGGTTTCGCCACCACCAACTTCTACTTCCACCTCTCCATCGCCTACGCGATCCTCAGGGCCCGCGGCGCGGACCTCGGCAAGCGGGACATGTTCGCCGGCGGACTCTAGGAGCGACAGCCAGCGAAAGTGGGAACCGCTTTCGCGTCCGGCTGCGCGACGGACGTCTAGCCCGGCAGGTTCCGCAGCCGGTCGAGGGCGCCCTGCAGGATCCAGGCGGCGGCCGCCTTGTCGACCAGTTCGGCGCGGCGGGCGCGGGTGACGTCGGCCTCGTCGATGAGCATGCGGTTGACCGCCATCGAGCTCATCCGCTCGTCCCAGAAGGCGATGGGGACGTCACGCAGCCGGATCAGGTTGCGGGCGAAGGCCCGGTTCGACTGGCAGCGGGGCCCCTCGGTCCCGTCCATGTTCACCGGCAGCCCGATGACGACGCCGGCGGCGCGCCGCTCGTCCATGAGCCTGAAGAGCCGCTCGGCCTCGGTGGTGAACTTGCTCTTGCGGATCAGCTCCAGGGGCGAGGCGATCAGGCGCGTGGAGTCCGAGACCCCGACGCCGATCGTCTTCTCGCCCAGGTCGAGGCCGAAGAGGGCGCCTTGCGGCGGCAGGTCGGCGAGGTCCACGACGGGCATGGGCGGCTTCTAGCGCTCATCGCTTGCAAAAGCACGCGAGGGGCGGCTAACCCAGCGCTTCCGAATTCAGGAGGGCCCGATGGCCATCGACGCTGCGACCGTGCGCAAGGTCGCCAGGCTCGCGAGGATCGCCGAGCCCGAGGACCGGCTGGAACCGCTCGCCAAGGAGCTCTCCGGCATCCTGAACTGGATCGAGCAGCTGAACGAGGTCGACACCGACGGCGTGGAGCCGATGACCACGGCCATCCACACCCCGCTGCCGATGCGCGAGGACGAGGTGACCGACGGCGGCCATCCGGAGCGCGTGCTGGCCAATGCGCCGAAGACGGCCGACCACTTCTTCGTCGTGCCGAAGGTGGTCGAATAGCCATGTCCGAGCTCACCTCGCTCACGCTCAAGGCCGCCCTCGACGGGCTGGCGGCCAAGTCGTTTTCCTCGACCGAGCTGACCCGCGCCCACATCGAGGCGGTGGAGGCGGCGCGCCCGCTCAACGCCTTCATCCTGGAGACGCCCGAGAAGGCGCTCGCCATGGCCCAGGCCTCCGACGCGCGGCGCGCCAAGGGCGGAGCCGGGCGGCTCGACGGCGCGCCGCTGGGCATCAAGGACCTGTTTTGCACCGAGGGCGTCCGCTCGACCGCATGTTCGCGGATCCTGGGCGACTTCGAGCCGACCTACGAATCCACCGTCACCACGAACCTGTGGCGCGACGGGGCGGTGATGCTGGGCAAGCTGAACATGGACGAGTTCGCCATGGGCTCGTCCAACGAGACCTCCGCCTTCGGCCCGGTGGTGAATCCCTGGCGGGCCGAGGGCGCCAACGCCAAGCTGACGCCCGGCGGATCGTCGGGCGGCTCGGCCGCGGCGGTGGCGGCGGAGCTGTGCCTGGGGGCGACGGCCACGGACACCGGCGGCTCGATCCGCCAGCCGGCCGCCTTCACCGGCACGGTCGGCATGAAGCCCACCTACGGCCGCTGCTCCCGCTGGGGCATCGTCGCCTTCGCCTCCTCGCTCGACCAGGCGGGGCCGATGACCCGCAGCGTGCGCGACGC
>JAGWSE010000307.1 GCA_028869395.1 Alphaproteobacteria bacterium
ACCGTGAACTACGGCCGCACCCTGCCGCTCGCGCAGGGCGTGAGGTTCGACCTCTGAGGCTTCGATTGCGGGAGCGTCAGGAGAGGATTTGCCGAACGAACTGCCGTTCGGCACTATGAGGCCTTTCCACGCTCCCATTTTCGAAAGTCCGAAACTTTGACGATTTCCACCTCGGCCGCCCGCAGCGCGGCGGCCGCAAATCCCCTCGCCTCCGTCGACGCCCTGATCGAAAGCTTGGCTAGCGTGGGCTACATCGCCTCGCGCCGGATCGCGACGGCCCTCTACATGGCCGTGAACCTGCAGAAGCCGATCCTGGTGGAAGGCTCGGCTGGCGTCGGCAAGACGGAACTGGCGCTCTCGACCGCACGCCTGCTCAGCCTGCCGCTGATCCGGATGCAGTGCTACGAAGGCCTGGACGAGTCCAAGGCGCTGTACGAGTGGAAGTACGGCAAGCAGCTGCTCTACACCCAGATCCTGAAGGACCGGATGGGGGAGACGCTGGCGGAGGCCAAGACCATGGACGCCGCCATGGAACGGCTCCACGGCATGGGCGACATGTTCTTCTCCGAGCCGTTCCTCGAACCGCGCCCGCTGATGCGGGCATTGCGCGAGGATGACGGTTGCGTCCTCCTCATCGACGAGATCGACAAGTCGGACGAGGCGTTCGAGGCTTTCCTGCTGGAGGTGCTCTCCGCCTACCAGGTTTCGATTCCGGAACTGGGCGTGATCGCGGCGAAGACGCCACCCTTCGTGTTCCTGACCTCCAACAACGTCCGCGACCTGGGCGATGCGCTGAAGCGGCGCTGTCTGCACCTGCACATCCCGCTGCCCGATGCGGCGCTGGAGGAGCGGATCGTCGCCACGCGCGTGCCAGACATCGAGACGACGCTGACGCGCGAGCTGGTGGCCTTCGTCCAGACGCTGCGTTCGCTGGAGCTGCGCAAGGCGCCCTCGATCTCCGAGACCGTGGACTGGGCGCGTGCGCTCGTGTTGCTGCACGCCGAAAGCCTCGACCCGGCGCTGGTGCGCGACACGCTGAACGTCATCCTGAAGTTCGAGCAGGACATCGACGCGGTGGAGCCGCAGATCGTCGAGCTGCTGCAGCGCCGTCCGGGGTAAACGCGCATGCAGCGCACGCTGGAAGAGTTCATCCGCGCCCTCAGGGCCGCGGACGTGCGCGTTTCGCCGGCGGAGGCGATCGACGCCGCGCGCGCCATCACTGTCACCGGCTACAGTGACCGGGAACTCTTCAAGGACGCGCTGTGCGTGAGCCTGGCCAAGAGCCCCGACGAAGTCGTCCGCTTCGACCAGACCTTCGAGACCTTCTTCACCCGCGAACGGCTCTCCAAGGCCGCGACGCCGGAGGAGCCGCGCGAAGATCGGGCCGAGGACGAGCGCGGCCAGTCCGAGGAAGCCGCGGAAGGCTCTCCGCTCGCCCAGATGCTGCTCGCAGGCGACGCCGCCGCGCTCGCCCAGGCGATGGAGCAAGCCGCCCGGCGCGCAGGCGTGGCGGAGATCCGCCTCTCGACGCAGCGCAGCCGCATGACCCGTCGCCTCCTGGACGAGATGGGCCTGGCCGAGATCGAACAGATCATCGCCGCGGCGCGCCAGCAGGCGGAGGGCCGGGCGCTGGCCGCACGGCTGGACGACAGGCGAAAGGCGCTCGTCGCCGACGCCCAGGCCTATGTGGAGCGCCAGCACGCACTCTATGCCGCGGGCTCGGCCAAGTCGCTGCGCGAGGAAATGCTGGCCAAGAAGGCGCTGAACGCCGACGGCGGCATCGACCCCGTCGATCTGGCCATGATGCAGCAGCTGGTGAAGCGCATGGCCAAGCGGCTCGCCGACCGCTACTCGCGACGGCGACATGTGGCGAACCGCGGCCATCTCGATGTGCGCAAGACGCTGCGCAAGTCGATGGCCCATGACGGCATACCGTTCGAGATCGAGTGGAAGCTGAAGAAGATCGAGAAGCCTTCGATCGTGGCGATCTGCGATGTCTCGAAGTCGGTGGCCGCGGCCGCCCAGTTCCTGCTGACCTTCCTCTATTCGCTCAACGAAGTGGTCGACCGGCTGGACGCCTTCGCGTTTTCCGGCCGGCTGATCCCGGTTGGCAAGATCCTCGACGATCACGAGGTCGAACAGGCGATCCTGAAGGTGCTGCAGACCATCGGCTTCCAGCAGACCGACTATGGCCGCGCGCTGCAGGACTTCTCCGAACAGCACATCGACAAGCTGGATCGGCACACCACAGTGATCATCCTGGGCGACGGACGGTCCAACTTCGCCGAACCCCGGCTAGACCTCATGAAGCAGATCCACGACCGCTCGCGCTCGGTGATCTGGCTCAACCCGGAGCCGGAGAGCTACTGGGCGCAGGGCGACAGCGTGATGTACCGCTACGCGCGGTTCTGCCACGTGGCCAAGCACTGCAACACGCTCGCCCAGCTCGAGCGGATCGTCGAGGACGTGCTGCGCACCTACGTGCCCCACTAGCGGACGCGCCGCCCCGGCGGTAAGCGCAAGCCATGGGCAAGCCAAACCCCTGGCGCCTGGCCGCGGGCCTATCGCTCGCGCTGGCGATGACCGCGACAGCGGCGCCGGCGGGGCCGAAGGCGACACGGCCCACGCCCGCCAGGCCCGAGTTCGTGGCCTTCTACATCCCCTGGGACGCGGCGGCCCTGGCCTCGCTGAAGGCGCACGTGGACGATGTGGACGTCCTCTCGCCGATGTGGGCGAGCCTGGTCTCGCCGGCCGGCAAGGTGGTCTGGGAGAGCGACGAGCCGGCGCACGCGGTGCTGGCGGCGGCGGCGCATCGCCCGGTGGTGATGCCGATCCTCACCAACGCCCACGACGACATCTGGGACACCGCCGCGGCCGAGGCCGTGATCCTGAAGCCCGCGGCCGGAGCGGCCTTCGCCAGGAACCTGATCCGGCACGCCCGGGACGACCGGCTGGCCGGGATTGTCCTGGACTTCGAGAACCTGACGCCGAAGGCCACGGCGGCCTATCCCGCGTTCCTGAAGGCGCTTCGGGCGAAGCTCGGCGCCGCAGGCCTGGAGCTCTGGGTCACCAGCACGCTTACCGCCGAAGACGGCCT
>JAGWSE010000010.1 GCA_028869395.1 Alphaproteobacteria bacterium
ATCCCAACCAGCTGCCCGACGCGGTCGTCGTCCTGCCGCGGGCCTGAGACGACGTCGGAGATGCGCGTCTAGACTGCAGGACGCGCTCGCCTCTTGCGCGAATTTCAGGATTTGGTGTTGTGGGCGGACTTGGCCCACTTCAGATTGCCGGGTCACCCAAGGGAAAGCCGCCGATTTTGGATCCTCTGCTCGACAGCAGCGCCTCCGGCCCGGCGTCCTTCGCCCAGGTCGCCGAGGCCCTGGGCCTGGGCATGGCCTACCAGCTCCTCGTCCCGCCGGACGGGGTCGGGCGGCGCTTCACCTATGTCTCGCCGGCCTGCCTCGCCCTCACCGGCGTCTCGGCCGAGGCGGCGCTGGCCGATCCCGCTCGCCTCTACGACCTCGTCCTGCCGGAACACGCCGAAGCCTTCGCCGTCGCCGAGGCGGACGCCATCGCGCGCGGCGCCGAGCGCTTCGAGATCGAGGTGGAGATGTACGGCCCCGACGGGCGGCGCTGCTGGCGGCGCATCGCCTCGGCGCGGCGCATGCTCGCGGACGGCTCGACCCTGTGGGACGGGCTGCTCAGCGACATCACCGAGGCGCGGCGCACGGCCGAGGAGCTGCAGGACCAGCGCCGCCGGGTCGAGGTCGCCGTGGAGGCTACCGGCCTCGGCTTCTGGCAGTGGGACCTGCGCACCGGCGAGCTCGCCTGGTCCGAGCGCAACAGGGCGCTCTTCGGCCTCGCCCCCGACGCGCCGGTCAGCATCGAGATCTACCTCTCCATGATCCACCCCGACGACCTGGACCGCTGCCGCGAGATCTACCGCGCCGCGCGCAACGGACCGCAGGGCGCCGACTTCTCCATGGAATACCGCGTCGTCGCCCCGAACGGGCAGCTGCGCTGGATGCTCACCCGGGGCCGGGTGGTCTGCGAGCACGGCGAGCCCGCCATGGTCGTCGGCACCACCCTCGACAACACCGAGCGCCGCGAGGCCGAGGAGCGGCGCAGCCTGGTCATCGGCGAGCTCGCCCACCGCGCCAAGAACGGCCTGCAGGTGATGGCCGCCATCATCGCCGAGACCGCCCGCAACGCCGAGAGCGTGGAGCGCTTCGAGGACGTGCTGCTCGCCCGCATCGACGCCATGGCCCAGGCCAACGACCTGGTGACCGCCTCGGGCGGACGGCCGGTCCGGCTGTCGCAGCTCGCCGAGCGCGCCCTCACCCCCTTCGGCCTCGGCCGGTTCGACCTGAAGCCGGACATCGCCGAGGTCACGGTGCGCGGCGACGTGGCCGGCGGCCTGGCGCTGCTGCTGCACGAGATGGCCACCAACGCCGTGAAGTACGGCGCGCTTTCGCGGCCGGAGGGCTGGGTCACCCTGCAGACCGAGGGCGCCGGGCCCGGCATGGCGGCGCTCAATTGGCGCGAGCAGGGCGGCCCGCCCGTCAGGCCCTCGAACCGCCAGGGGTTCGGCTCGCGACTCCTGCAGGCGGCGCTTCGCCAGCACGGCGGCCGGGTCGAGCCCACCTTCGAGCCGGAAGGCTTCTCCGCCCGCATGGAATTCCGCGTCGCCGGCTGACCTTGGCGGCGCCCGCTTCGGCGCAGTACCATGGCGGCCTCTCGGGAGGTGGGGCCATGGCCTACAAGCTCAACGTCAACGGCAAGGTCCTGACGGCGGACGTCGACGCCGACACGCCGCTCCTTTGGACTCTGCGCGATTCGCTCGGGATCGTCGGGCCGAAGTTCGGCTGCGGCATCGGCGCGTGCGGCGCCTGCACAGTGCATGTCGACGGCCGGCCGGTGCGCTCCTGCTCGATGCCGGTCTCCGCCGTGCGCGCCGCGGCGATCACCACCATCGAAGGCGTGGGCGCCGATCCCGTGGGCCGGAAGGTGCAGGCCGCCTGGGTCGAGCTCGACGTGGCCCAGTGCGGCTACTGCCAGCCGGGCCAGATCATGTCGGCCACCGCACTGCTGAAGGCCAAGCCCAAGCCCACCGACGCCGATATCGACGCGGCGATGAGCGGCAACATCTGCCGCTGCGCCACCTACAACCGCATCCGCGCGGCCATCCGGCGCGCGTCCGGCCAGCCGGTGGAGGCCTGAGGCCATGACCCAGGAGATCACCGGCGCCTCCCGGCGCGAGTTCATGCGGGCCTCGGCCTCCGCCGCGGGCCTCGTGCTCGCCTTCTCCATCGCGCCGAAGGCCGGCACGGCCGAGCAGGGCGCCCAGGCGCTCAACGCCTACGTCCGCATCGCTCCCGACGGCGTCGTCACCATCATGGCCCAGAACCCCGACATGGGTCAGGGCGTGAAGACCTCCCTGCCGATGATCATCGCCGAGGAGCTGGACGCCGACTGGGCCATGGTCCGCATCGAGCAGGCGGACAACGATCCCAAACTCTACGGCCGCCAGTTCGCCGGCGGCTCGCTCTCCACGCCCATGCACTGGGACGACCACCGCCGCGTGGGCGCCGTCGCCCGCGCCATGCTGATCCAGGCCGCCGCGCTCGCCTGGAACTGTCCCGCCGGGGAATGCACCACGGATGCCGGCGTGGTCATCCACGCCGCCACCCGCCGCAAGGCCAGCTACGGGTCGCTGGCCGGCCAGTGCTCGGCCGTGGCCATGCCCGACCCCGCCTCGCTGACGCTGAAGGATCCCAAGGACTACCGGATCATCGGCAAGCCCACGCGGCAGTACGATACCGCCAGGATCGTCTCCGGCCAGCCGCTGTTCGGCATCGACGTGCGGCGGCCGGGGATGCTCTACGCGACCTTCGAGAAGGCGCCCGTCTTCGGCGCGAAGGTCGCCGGCTGCGATCTGGCCGCCGCCCGCGCGGTGAAGGGCGTGCGGGCCGCCTTCGTGGTCGAGGGCGGCAGCGACCTCTCGGGCCTGCTGCCGGGCGTCGCCGTGGTCGGTGAGACCTGGTGGGCCGCCCGCAAGGGCCGCGACAGGCTCGCGGTGACCTGGGCCGAGCACCCGACCTTGTCCCAGAGCTCCGCAGGCTTCGCCCGGCGCGCGGGCGAGCTCGCCGCCGCCGCCCCGCAGAAGGTCGCGCACCAGGACGGCGACGTCGACGCGGCGCTGAAGGGCGCGGCCCGGACGGTCAAGGCGGCCTACGCCTATCCCTTCCTCGCCCACGTCGCCATGGAGCCGATGAACTGCACGGCGGAGTTCCACCCCGACGGCAAGCTGGAGATCTGGGCCCCGACCCAGAACCCGGAGGGCGGCCGCCAGCTGGTCGCCAAGACGCTCGGCCTCAGCCCCGAGGCCATCACCGTCCACATGATCCGCTGCGGCGGCGGCTTCGGCCGCCGGCTGGCCAACGACTACATGGTCGAGGCCGCCTGGATCGCCCGCGAGGCCAAGGCGCCGGTGAAGCTGCTGTGGACTCGCGAGGACGACATCCGCCACGACTTCTACCGTCCGGCGGGCTTCCATTTCTTCGAGGGCGGCGTCGACGCCCAGGGCGACCTCGTCGCCTGGCGCGACCACTTCGTGACCTTCGGCGAGACGCCCGACAAGCCGGCGAGCTCCGCCGGCATCGCCCCCACCGAGTTCCCCGCCCGCTTCGTGCCGAACTTCCAGCTCGGGATCTCGGCCATGCCTTTCGGCGTCCCCACCGGGCCGCTGCGCGCGCCGGGCTCCAACGGCATCGCCTTCGCCGTGCAGTCCTACATCGACGAACTGGCGCACGCCGCCGGCGCCGATCCGGTGGCCTTCCGGCTGAAGCTGCTGGGCGATCGGAAAATGGTCGGCGAGGGCCCGGCCGGCTACAACGCCGAGCGGATGCGCGGCGTCCTCAAGGCGGTGGCCGAGATGTCCGGCTGGGGCCGCACGGCGCTTCCGCCGCGCACCGGCATGGGCGTCGCCTTCCACTTCAGCCACATGGGCTACTTCGCCGAGGTGGTGCGCGCGCGCGTCGACGCCGAGGGCGTGGTGCATCCGGAAAAGGCCTGGGTCGCCGCCGACGTTGGCCGCCAGATCGTCAATCCGTTCGGCGCCGACAACCAGGTGCACGGCGCGGTCCTCGACGGCTTCAGCCACGCCCTCTTCCAGAAGGTCGTCATCGAGAACGGAGCCGCGACGCCGTCGAACTTCAACACCTATCCCGTGCTGCGCATGCACGACGCGCCGCCCGTGGAGGTGAAGTTCCTGAAGACGGACTATCCGCCCACCGGCCTGGGCGAGCCCGCCCTGCCGCCGGCGCTCCCCGCGCTCTGCAACGCGATCTTCGCCGCCACCGGCGTCCG
>JAGWSE010000308.1 GCA_028869395.1 Alphaproteobacteria bacterium
CGGCCTGTGTTTCTCGCCGAGCAGTTCCGGCCCGATCGGCGAGATCGCCACAGCGGTAGGCAACACCGCGAACATCAGGAAGCCGACAAGCAGCCCGCCTCGCGCGCCGTGGTAGGTGATGAACGCCAAGCGACGCGACGACCTCCAGGCAGGCCGGGCCTCGCCGCCGAAATCGCGCGCCATGGACCGCCCTCGCTCCGAAGTGAATGGCGGAAGATTACACGTGTAAGTTCTTACGTCAATGATTTCGCCCCAGGTTTCTGTCGAACGGCGAGGCTTGGGGCTCACTCAAGGAACGGGGAGCGCTTGGGGGAAGTCATGGAATTCGTCCTGAATCTTCCGAGCTAGTTGTCCACGCTCATGGTCCTGGCGACCTGCGTGATCGTCAGCGTCGGGGGCATGTGGCCGTGCGCGCCGCCATCCCCAAACATCAGCCCAGGCAGAAGACCGAACTCGCGGTCGGCCTGATGGCGGTGATCGGCGCCGTCATCCGCATCATGCTGGCCTTTTCGGCCGTGCCGGTCCGGGATGATTTCGGAGCGGCCGAGAAGGCGGTGGAGAACGAGGCCGCAGCGACGGCCTAGCTCTGTCGCGACTTTGCGATCTATGGGAGCGAGAGCGGGCCGGCCCGCATGGCGCTGGAGCCGACCGAGATGCAGGGCCTCCTGCCGCTCTTCCAGAAGCTGAACGTCCAATCCACGCCGATCGCGCCGAACCGATAGCCGCGCACGACGCAGCTCCGGCCCTCAGGCGTAGGCGTGTTCCTTCGCCGCGACGTTGTCCCACTCGGTCCAGAGCCGCTTCTCCTCGGCCCTTGCAGGGCCGAGGGAAGCCTCCTTCACGTGGCCGAAGCCGCGGATCTGCTGCGGGAGGGCGGCGATCTTCACGGCGGTCGCGAGCCGCTCGGGCGCGAGGCCGGCGAGGATCTTCGCGATCGACGCCTCGTACTCGGCGATGAGCCGGCGCTCCATCTTCCGCTCGGCGGTGTAGCCGAAGACGTCCAGCGGGGTGCCGCGCAGGCCCTTCAGCCTGGCGAGGGTCGGGAAGCCCGCCTGCAGCATCCAGCCGCCGAAGGCGATCTTCCGGGGCCGGCCGTCGGGGCCCTTTGGCGCCAGGATCGGCGGGGAGAGCCAGACCTTCGCCTTGCCGCCCTTGAAGACGCCGGCGCGGTAGGCGTCGAAACGGCCGTCCGTGTAGAGCCGGGCGACCTCGTACTCGTCCTTGTAGGTCATCAGCTTGGCGAGATTCACGGCCACGGCGCGGGTGAGCGCCTCCGAGCCCAGCGTCGCCTCCGCGGAGCGGACCTTCGCCACCTGGTCCAGGTAGCGGTCGGCGTAGACCTGGTTCTGGTAGGCCACGAGCTCGCGAGCGCGGTGGGCGATCAGCTCGTCCAGCGGCATGGTCTCGGGCGTCGGCACGTCGTCGTCGCGCTTGCCCCGGAAGTCCGGGTCGTGCGCCGCCTTGCGGCCGAGCTCGAAGGCCTGGAGGTTCGCCTCGGCGTCGACGCCGTTGAGCCGGATGGCGCGGTAGAGCGCGCGGCTGGAGACCGGGATGACCCCCCTCTGCCAGGCGAAGCCCAGCATGATCATGTTGGCGTAGATCGCATCCCCCAGGCTGTGCTCGGCCAGGGTCTGGGCCGGCAGCTGGTCGTAGGCCTTCACCGCCGCGCGGATTCGGCGGGCCTGGGCCTCGCCGTCGAACCGCACATCCCGTTCGGAGATGAAATCCGCGGTGGGCGAGAAGTCGGCGTTGCCCACCGCCACCGTCCGGTCCTTGGCGTAGAGCGCAAGCGCATCGGCGCCCGCCGCCACCAGGATGTCGCAGGCGATCAGCACGTTGGCGCTGGCCGCCGGAATGCGCCCGCCGACGTTCGTCTCTTCCGTCTCGCCGATGCGGACGTGGCTGAAGACCGCCCCGCCCTTCTGCGCGAGGCCCGTCATGTCCACCACCGAGCCGGCCCGGCCGTCCACGTGGGCGGCCATGGCGAGGATCGAGGCGACCGTCGTGACGCCCGTGCCGCCGACGCCAGTGAACAGGATGTTCTTCACGCCGGTGAAGCTCTCGAAGTTCGGCAGCGGGGTGGATTCCGCGGTCAGCGCCGGCGTCGCCTCGCGATGGGCGTTCTCCGCCCCCTCGAGGGTGATGAACGAGGGGCAGAAGCCTTCAAGGCAGGTGTAGTCCTGGTTGCAGCTCGACTGGTTGATCTTCCGCTTGCGGCCGAACTCGGTGTTCAGCGGCTCGACGGAGACGCAGTGCGAGGTCCTCGAGCAGTCGCCGCAGCCTTCGCAGACCAGCGGATTGATCATCACGCGGCGCGGCGCGGCCGCCATCTTGCCGCGCTTGCGCCGGCGGCGCTTCTCGGTGGCGCAGACCTGATCGTAGAGAAGGACCGTCACGCCGGGCGTCTCCCGCAGCTCGCGCTGCACCTTCATCAGGTCGGATCGGGGCTTCACGTCCACGCCGGGCGCGAGGTCGGTGACGCCCTCGTACTTCTCCGGCTCGGCGGCGACGATGACGATCTTCTTCACGCCTTCGGCGGTGAGCTGGCGGGTGATCTGGGCGGGAGTGAAGCCGCTTTCGGCCTGCTGCCCGCCGGTCATCGCGACGGCGTCGTTGAACAGGAGCTTGTAGGTGATGTTCGAGCCCATCGCGATCGAGGCGCGGATGGCGAGCGAGCCCGAGTGGTTGTAGGTGCCGTCGCCGAGGTTGACGAAGACGTGCTTCTCGTCCGTGAACGAGTGCGCGCCGGCCCAGGTCAGGCCCTCGCCGCCCATGTGGCTGGTGAGGTCGGTATTGGGGTCATTGAAGCTCGCCATGTAGTGGCAGCCGATCCCGGCGAGCGCGCGGCTGCCCTCGGGCAGCCGGGTCGAGGAGTTGTGCGGACAGCCGGAACAGAAAAAGGGCTTGCGCTGCTGCTCCGAGGCGAGCGTCACCGCGGCCATCGAGGCCGCCGAGACGCGGGTCAGATAATCGTGCACGCGCTCCATGTGCGGACCGGGCGGCAGGCGATCGGAG
>JAGWSE010000309.1 GCA_028869395.1 Alphaproteobacteria bacterium
CGACGTGGCCGCCGAGCTCGGCGGTGCGGCAGGCCTCGATGGCCGACATCACCTTGAGCTGTCCCAGGCTCAGGCGTCCGGCGTGCGCCCGGCGGAAGGCCGCGCCGTGCGCGTGCAGGATGTCGGCCACCTCGAGAGATGGCCGCACGGGCTCACGCCGGCGGCGGTCTCAGCTGGCTCAGCGGGCTCTTGACCGCGCCCAAGGTCTTCAGGGCCACGCGGGTGTAGCGCGCCGTGGTGTCCAGCTTCTTGTGCCCCAGCAGCACCTGGATCACCCGGATGTCGGTCCTGCGCTCCAGCAGATGGGTCGCGAAGCTGTGCCGCAGCGTGTGCATCGACACCCGCTTGTCGAGCGCCGCGGTGGCCGCGGCGGCCTTGCAGGCGCGATCGAGCTGTCGCGCGGTGATCGGCTGGCCCGGATCGCGGCCGGGGAACAGCCAGCCCTGCGGCCGCGCCGAGCGCCACCAGCGGCGCAACAGCTCCAGGAGGTCGGGCGAGAGCATCACGTAGCGGTCCTTGCGGCCCTTGCCCTGCTCGACGCGGATCAGCATCCGCGCGCTGTCGATGTCGCCGACCTTCAGGTGGACGATCTCCGAGACCCTCAGGCCGCAGCCATAGGCGATGCTGAGGGCGGCCTTGTGCTTCAGGCTGGGCGCGCAGTGCAGCAACAGCGCCACCTCGTCGGGGCTCAGCACCTCCGGCAGCCGGTCCTCCTTGCGGACCGTCGCCAGCCGCTCGCCGAAGCCGCTCCGGCCCAGCGTCACCCTGAAGAAGAACCGCAGGGCGGACACCGCAGCGTTCATCTTCGCCGGTGACGCGCCCTCAGCGGCGAGGTGCAGCTGGTAGCGCCGCAGGTCCTCGGGCTTGGCCTGGTCGGGCGAGCGGCCCAGGAAGCGGGCGAAGTCCGCCACCACGCGGACGTAGTCGTGCTGGGTCTTCTCGCCCAGCTGACGGATCGACATGTCCTCGATCATCCGCTGGCGCAGCGGGCTCACGCGTACTGGTGTCATGGGGGTCTCCTGTCTGCAGGGATGGACCCCTGATCTTCAGACAGGACCGGCCGCCGCCGTCGCCTCGCGGATGATCACCGCCGCCTCTGCCGCCCACCCATGCCGCGCGAGCGGCTTAGTCCACTGGCGCAACCACGACTCTGCTCCGGCGCCGGCGGTCTCGGCAAACGCGGCCGTCCCGGCGACGGGGCAGCATGGGGAGCGGTCGTTCAGGCTACGTGCGCCCCGGCTCCAAGGCATCGGGCACCGAGGCTAGCGCGCGTGCCAACGCTGGGCGGCCTTGGCCGCCTGCCGCACCCGCCGCTGCGCGCCGAACATGCAGGTCCAATGTGCCAGGAGGTGAAGACCGAGCGCCCAGAGCGCCAAGGCGGGGTTCCACGGGGCAATGACCAACCCCACGAACAGGCACCAGAGACCCGCCGCAATCGCCAGTCCAAGGATTGTCCAGATCAGCCGCCTGTCCACCACGGGCGGTATCAGTGTCCGCTGGCACAGCGCCAGGTCCAGGGCATAGATCAGCGTCAGGACGCCGACGATCAAGCTGTAAGTCGCCGGACCATAGAACGTGTGGGGAAAGGACCCCATTATTGAGGCGCCGAAAGGGATCAGGCTGGCGAACATCAGGGCCAACAGATTGATCACCTCATGGAGCAGATTGGACCGCGTGAACAGCAGGCCGACCTGGTGAACGTAGGCCCAACCCGAGGCCGCGACGACGAAGCCTATGACGAAGGCGACAGCCTTGGGCTCCAGTCCCTGAAGGCGCTGTAACACCTCCTGCACATTGGAAGCGTCCGGGGGGCTCAGCTCCAGCACCAACAAGGTCATGACGATGGCGTAGACCCCGTCGACCACGATGTTCAGGCGCTCGGGCGGGACGAGTTCCAGAACGACACGGGCTTCCCGTGCACGCCTTTACCCTTGATCACTTGCACATCCCCCAAGCCCCACGACAGGCATCAGCTTAGCCAGGCTCGGGCCAAATGTCCGCCAAGGGGCCGGGAGCGGACCTCGAGCCCCGTCAGATGAAGGGCTGGCAAAGCTCTGCCCCGTAGCCCGCCTCCTTGAAGAGTTCGGCGGGCGAGAGTGATTGGTCCGGCTTCTGGCCGACGCTCGCGTTTGCCAGGATGAAAGGACCAACCTGGGCGACGCGCCGGCTCGCTGCGCGGGCTTGGGCATAGGCTTGGCGGAGGAGAGCCCAATCGCTGGGACGCCTACCGCCCGGCGCGCTTGGCTGCGTCACAAGGACGGCGTCAACATCGGCCGCCCGAGGTCGGGCCGTGGCGAGCTCTCACCACACCCTGGCGCCGCCGCCGCGGCGCAGTCTAGGACTCTCGCCGGACCCCAACGCCTCCGGAGGAGCGCCCGCGCCACATGCCTCGCAAGACGAACCCTGCGGCCGCCCTTTGGCGCGCCGGCCTCGCCGTCCTTCTCGCAGGCCTGCTGGCCGCAGCCGCGCCCGCGCGGGCCGCCGCGCCCGATCCGGTCGCCGGGCGGGACGGCATGGTGGTCACCGCCCAGCACCTCGCCTCCGAGGTGGGCGCCGATGTCCTGCGGCACGGCGGCAACGCCGTGGATGCGGCCGTGGCGGTCGGCTACGCCCTGGCCGTGGTCTACCCCCAGGCGGGCAACATCGGCGGCGGCGGCTTCATGACGCTCCGGCTGGCTGACGGCCGGACCACCTTCCTGGATTTCCGTGAGAAGGCGCCGCTCGCCGCCACCGAGACCATGTTCCAGGACGCCCACGGCGCCGTTGTCCCGGGGCTCTCCACCGACAGCTGGAAGGCGGTGGGCGTGCCCGGCACGGTGATGGGCCTGGAAACCGCCCGCGTCCGCTACGGAACCATGTCGCGGGCCGCGCTGATGGCGCCCGCCATCCGGCTCGCCCGCCAGGGATTCGTGCTGACCCAGGGCGACGCCGGCGTCTGGGCGATCGAGCACGACCAGGTGGCGCGCAATCCGCAGATGGCGCGGATCTTCCTGCGCGGCGGCCGCGCGCCGACCAAGGGCGACCGCCTCGTCCAGGCTGACCTCGCTCGCACGCTTTCGATGATCTCGGCCAAGGGGCCGGACGCCATGTACCACGGCCCGATTGGGGCGGAGATCGCCGCCGCCAGCCGGGCCGGCGGGGGCCTGATCACCCGCCAGGACTTCGCCCGCTACAAGGTGCGCGAGCTCAAGCCCGTGGAATGCGACTACCGCGGCTACCACGTGATCTCGGCGCCGCCGCCGAGCTCGGGCGGCGTGGCGATCTGCGAGACGCTCAACATCCTTCAGGGGTACGACCTGGCCGCCATGGGCTTCCATTCGGCCGACGAGGTCCACGTGCTGGTGGAGGCCCTTCGCCGCGTCTACTTCGACCGCAACAACAAGCTGGGCGATCCCGACTTCATCAGGAATCCCGTCGCCCAGCTCCTGGATCCGGCCTACGCCGCGCGCCTGCGCGCCGGCATCGACATGGCCCATGCGACGCCGTCCTCGGCGCTCGGCCCGCCGGCCCCTGCCCACGAGGGCCACAGCACGACGCAGTACAGCATCATCGACGCCAAGGGGAACGCCGTCTCGGTCACCTACACCCTGAACGACTGGTTCGGAGCCCACCGGATCGCCGGCCGCACCGGCATCATCATGAACAACGAGATGGACGACTTTACCTCGAAGGTGGGGGTGCCCAACCTGTTCGGCCTGGTCCAGGGACGGAACAACGCCGTCGCGCCGGGCAAGACCCCGCTCAGCTCGATGAGCCCGACCATCGTCACCCGCGACGGCAAGGTCGCTCTGGTCGTCGGCAGCCCCGGCGGCTCGCGGATCATCACCATCACCCTGGAGGTGATCCTCAACATGATCGACCACGGCATGAACGTGCAGGAGGCGATCGACGCCCCGCGCATCCATGCCCAATGGCTGCCCGACGTGGTCTATGTGGAGCCCTATGCGCTCTCCCCCGACACGCGCCGCATCCTCGAAGCCCGCGGGCACGTGCTCAAGGACGAGGGGGCGTGGGGCATCGCCGAGGCGATCGTCACCGGCGCGCCGAGGCTCAAGGCTCCGGCCGAAAGGTCCGGCCGGGTGCTCGCCGTCGGCTGGCCGCCGCTCGCCGGCGCCACCCTGTTCGGCGCCCATGACGTCCGCCAGCCCGGCGGCTCGGCCGAGCCGGTGAGGTAAGGCCTTCGGCTTGTGGATCCACGCGCCTCGCGGAGGCCCCGCGCCGGCCGGTAAGCGGACCCTCCGAACGGCCGCTCCTGGCGCCGAGCGGACAGGCGCGGCTCACCCGGAGGTCCTGTCGACGGGACTGTCGCGTATGAAATCGACGAAGGCGCGAAGCGGCGCCGGCATCAGGCGTCGGCTCGGAAAGTACAGGAAGGGGCCCGAGAAGCTCTCCCACCAGTCCTGCAGCACCGGGGTCAGCGCGCCGCTTGCGAAGTGCGGGCGCAGCCAGTCTTCGAACAGGGAGACGATCCCAAGACCCTGGATGGCGAGCGTGACGGCCACCTCCGCCGCGCCCGCCGGCTGCACCACCAGCGGACCCGGCGGGTCCAGCTTGACCCGCTCGCCGTCGCGCTCGAACTCCCACGCCGGGGTGGCGCCGCCAGAGAAGCGGATCCGCAGGCACCGGTGGGCGAGCAGGTCGCGGGGATGTTCCGGCGCGCCCCGCGCTGCGAGATAGGCCGGCGCCGCGGCCGTGGCGAAGCGCTGGACGCGCGGGCCGATCGGGACCGCGATCATGTCCTGCTCCAGCCGCTCGTCGTAGCGGATGCCCGCGTCGCAGCCGGCGGCGAGCACGTCGACGAAGCTATCCTCGACCACCAGCTCGACGCGGATGTCCGGGTAGGCCTGGAGGAAGGCCGCAAGGATCGGCGGCAGGATGGGCATGGCGACCCCGGTGGGCACGTTGAGCCGCAAGGTTCCGGCCGGACGGTCCCGGAAGGCGTTGACGACGTCCAGCGCCGCCTCGACCTCGGCCAGCGCCGGCATGAGCCGCTCCAGCATCCGCGCGCCGGCCTCGGTCGGCGCCACGCTGCGGGTCGTGCGGTTCAGCAGGCGCACGCCCAGCCTGGCCTCCAGCCTGCGCACCGCTTCGCTGAGGCTGGAGGCGGAAACGCCGGCGACGCGCGCGGCGTCCCGGAAGCCACGGGCCTGGGCCACCGCCACGAAAGCCGAGAGCTCGCTGAGATCTGTCGCCACTGTTCGCAATTCCGCACGGCTCGTGCGGATTGTAGCAGATTATCGCGCATCGAGGGGCGGTCCATATCGGGAAGACTTCACATCTGGAGATCCGGCATGACCGACACTTATCCCCGCACCTTCCGGCTCGGCGATCGCCAGGTGGACCGCCTGGGCTACGGCGCCATGCAGCTGGCCGGTCCCGGCGTTTTCGGCCCGCCGAAGGACCGCGGCGAGGCCGTCGCCGTGCTGCGCGAGGCGGTCGCCTCCGGCGTCGACCACATCGACACCAGCGACTTCTACGGCCCGCACGTGACCAACCAGCTGATCGCCGAGGCGCTCGCGCCCTTCCCCGATAACCTGGTGATCGTCACCAAGGTGGGCGCGGTACGCGGCGACGACGCCTCCTGGAACCCGGCGATGAGCTCGGACGACCTGACCCGTGCGGTGCACGACAACCTGAGGAACCTCCGCCTGGAGACGCTCGACGTCGTCAACCTGCGCGTCATGGGCGAGGTCCACGCCCCCAGCGAAGGCTCGATCGCCGCGCCGTTCGAAGTGCTCGCGGGTCTGCAGCGCCAGGGCCTGATCCGCCACCTGGGGCTCAGCAACGCCACGGCGCGCCAGGTGGAGGAGGCGCGCGGGATCGCCGAGGTGGTCTGCGTGCAGAACCACTACAACCTCGTCCATCGCGATGACGACGACCTGGTCGACGCCCTGGCGGCGGAGGGGATCGCCTATACGCCGTTCTTCCCGCTGGGCGGCTTCTCGCCGCTGCAGTCGGCGGAGCTCTCGCGCGTGGCCGAGGCGCTTGGCGCGAGCCCGATGCAGACGGCGCTGGCCTGGCTGCTGCGGCGCGCGCCGAACATCCTGTTGATTCCAGGCACCTCGTCGCGCGCTCACCTGCGCGAGAACCTCGCCGCGGGCGAACTCGTTCTGCCCGCCGAGGCCATGGCGGCGCTGGATGCGACCGTGACGGCAAGGGCCTGACCGCTCCTCAGCTGCTCGCGTCAACGCCGGGCGTGGGGAAGGCGTCAAGCCTCTGCTTCCGGCGCGTCCCTGCCAGAGGCGCA
>JAGWSE010000310.1 GCA_028869395.1 Alphaproteobacteria bacterium
CGCCACCTTCAACCCAGCCATCTTTCTCTCCATCCCAATCCCGAAATGGAACAACGTCGGCTGGGGGGCTGCGAACGAAGAAGGAACATTGCGCCGGGTTTGTCCAGCGGCGCGTTCCGGCCTAAACGGAGCCTCTTCAACGGGAAGGGCGCAATCCCTTGAGCGAGAAGCGGATCCTTCTGATCGTCGGCGGCGGGATCGCGGCCTACAAGGCCCTCGAGCTCGTGCGTCTCCTGCGCAAGGCGGGCATCGCCGTCAGGCCGATCCTGACCGCGGCGGGGGCGCAGTTCGTGACGCCGCTGTCCCTGTCGGCGCTGTGCGAGGACAAGGTCTATTCGGAGCTCTTCTCGCTGACCGACGAGGCGGAGATGGGCCACATCGAGCTCTCCCGCTCGGCGGACCTGGTCGTCGTCGCGCCGGCCACGGCCGACCTGATGGCCAAGGCCGCGAACGGCCTGGCCTCGGACCTGGCCTCCACCACACTGCTGGCCACCGACAAGCCGGTGCTGATGGCGCCGGCCATGAACGTGCGGATGTGGCGGCACACGGCGACGGCGCGGAACGTTGAGCGCCTGAAGGCGGACGGCGTGGCCTTCGTCGGGCCCGACGAGGGCGCCATGGCCTGCGGCGAGTTCGGGCCGGGGCGGATGGCCGAGCCCGAGGCGATCTTCCAGGCCATCCAGCGGACGCTCGGCGGGGCGCGGCCGCTGGCCGGCAGGCGCGCCATCGTGACGGCCGGGCCGACCGCCGAGCCGATCGACCCCGTGCGGGTGATCACCAACCGCTCCTCCGGCAAGCAGGGCTATGCGATCGCCGCGGCCCTGGCCGAGCTCGGCGCGGAGGTGACGCTGGTGAGCGGTCCGGTCGCCCTGCCCGCGCCGGCCGGCGTCAGGCGGGTGGACGTGGAGACCGCCCGCGAAATGCTGGCCGCCTGCGAGGCGGCGCTTCCGGCCGACATCGCTGTCTGCGTGGCGGCGGTGGCGGACTGGCGGCCGGAAACCGTCGGCGCGAGCAAGATCAAGAAGCAGGCTGGCGGGGAGCCCAAGCCCATCGCCCTGGTCGAGAACCCCGACATCCTGGCGGCGCTCTCCAAGGCCGGGCGGCGGCCCAGGCTGGTCGTCGGTTTCGCGGCCGAGACCGACGACGTGGAGGCCAACGCCAAGGCGAAGCTCGCCAAGAAGGGCTGCGACTGGATCGTGGCCAACGACGTCTCGGTGGAAGGGACCATGGGCGGGGACGCCAACGCGGTGGCCATCGTCACGGCCAAGGGCGTCGAGCGCTGGGAGCGCGCGCCCAAGGCCGACGTCGCCCGCCGCCTCGCCCGGAAGATCGCAGAGAGCCTGAAGACGTGACGCCGACCGTTCCCATCCGCCGCCTGCCGCACAACCCGGACCTGCCGCTGCCGGCCTACGAGACCGCCCAGGCCGCGGGCATGGACCTGCGCGCCGCCGTGCCGGAGGACGAGCCCCTGGTGTTGCGTCCCGGCTCGCGGCACGCCGTGCCGACCGGGCTCGCCTTCGCGCTGCCGGACGGCTTCGAGGGACAGGTGCGGCCGCGCTCGGGCCTGGCGGCGAAGAGCGGGGTGACCTGCCTCAACACCCCGGGCACGGTGGACGCCGACTACAGGGGCGAGGTGAAGGTGATCCTGATCAACCTCGGCGAGGAGGACGTGACCGTCCGGCGCGGCGACCGCATCGCCCAGCTGGTGATCGCCCCGGTCGTGCAGGCCCGCTGGGCCGAGGTCGACACCCTGGACGACACCGCCCGCGGCGCGGGCGGCTTCGGATCGACTGGCGGGCGGTGAGCGGCGCCGGGTTCACCCTGCGGCCGGCCACGGAGGCGGACCTCGCGGCGCTGGAGCCGCTGATGGCGCGGGCGATCGACCAACTGCTCCCCGCGGTCCTGCCGCCGCAGCTGGTGGCCGCGTCGCACGAGATTATGGGCCTCGACCGGCAGCTGATCGCCGATCGCACCTACTATGTCGCGCAGGGTCCGGCGGGCGAGCTGGCGGGCTCAGGGGGCTGGAGCCGCCGGGCGACCCTGCTCGGCGGCGACCACAGCCAGGGCCGCGACCCCGCCCTGCTGGACCCGGCGCGCGAGCCCGCGCGGATCCGGGCCTTGTACACCGACCCGGACTGGACTCGCCGCGGCGTCGGCCGGGCGATCCTGGCGGCGTGCGAGGCGGCCGCCGCGGCGGAGGGCTTCCGCGCCTGCGAGCTTGCCGCCACCCTGTCCGGGGCGCCCCTCTACCGGGCCTGCGGCTACCAGGAGATCGAGCCTTTCGAGGCGGTCACGCGAGCCGGCCATCGGGTGCCGCTGCATCGCATGGGCAAGGCGCTCGCGCCCGGTTAGGCCGGGGCGGGCAGAACCAAAAGCGCGCCGGCAGGTTCTTGCGTCCCGGAGAGGACGCACATGGACGAGCCTTCCGAGATCCAGCAGCGGCGCATCGACGAGCTGCCGCACGAGGCGGCGTCCGACCCGCCGCTCAGCCTCCAGCGGCGAAGCTTCGAACCCAGGGGCGCGGCGCCCAGGTTCGGCCTGGCGGCCCTGGCCGTGGTCCTGCTGCTGGCCATGATGGGGGTGGCGCTCGCCTTCGCGCACTACAGCCGGCAAGCCGACACGGCGCGGCCGGACAACCACGTCCAGGCGCGCTGAGCGGCTCCCAGGTTACATTTCGCTCACTTGCGCCGCCTGACCGAAACGGCCAACCCTCGCGGGCGCGCTAAGGGGGCCGCCGATGCTTTCGATCCAGGATCTGAGCCACGTCTATGCGGGCGGGGTCACGGCGCTCGACCATGTGAGCCTGGAGATCCCGCCGGGGATGTTCGGGCTTCTCGGCCCCAACGGCGCGGGCAAGTCGACCCTGATGCGCTCCATCGCCACCCTGCAGACGCCGACCGCCGGCGCGATACGGTTCGGCGACATCGACGTGATCGCCGAGCCCGAGAAGCTGCGGCGCGTGCTCGGCTACCTGCCGCAGGACTTCGGCGTCTATCCGCGGGTCTCGGCCTACGATCTCCTCGACCACATGGCGGTGCTGAAGGGGATCGCCGGCCGCGGCGAGCGGAAGGAGACGGTGGAGAGCCTGCTGCAGCAGGTGAACCTCTGGAGCGTGCGGAAGAAGGCGGTGGCTGGCTATTCCGGCGGTATGCGCCAGCGCTTCGGCATCGCCCAGGCGCTGATCGGACGGCCGCAGATCATCATCGTGGACGAACCCACGGCGGGGCTCGATCCCGAGGAGCGCAACCGGTTCCTGAACCTCCTGGCCGAGATCGGCGAGAACGTGGTGGTGATCCTCTCGACCCACATCGTGGAGGACGTCGCCGACCTCTGTCCGCGCATGGCGATCATCGCCGAGGGCCGGATCGTCCGCGAGGGCTCGCCGACGCAGCTGATCGAGGCGCTGAAGGGCCGCATCTGGACGAAAACGATCGACAAGTCCGCGCTGGAGGCGCTGCGCGCGACCCGCCAGGTGATCTCGACCCGGCTGTTCGCCGGCCGGACGGTGGTCCACGTGCTGGCCGACACCGACCCGGGCGAGGGCTTCACGCCCGTGGCGGGGGGGCTGGAGGACGTCTACTTCTCGACGCTCGCCGCGCCGCGGCAGGCCGCCTGAGGCGCGCCGCATGTTGTTCAAGATCGCGGGCTTCGAGTTCCGCTACCAGGTGCGCCAGCCGATCTTCTGGGTGGCGGCCATCCTCTTCGCGCTGCTGGCGTTCGGGGCCGTGGCCTCGGACAACGTGCAGATCGGCGCGACCGCCAACGTCCACAAGAACGCGCCCTGGGTGATCGCCCAGACGAGCCTGATCTTCGCCGTCATCTACATGTTCGTGACCACCGCCTTCGTGGCCAATGTGGTCATCCGCGACGACGAGACGGGCTTCGGCCCGATGATCCGCTCCACGCCGGTCCGCAAGTTCGACTATCTGTTCGGCCGCTTCGCCGGCGCCTATCTGGCCGCCGCCCTGTCGTTCGTCGCCGTGCCGCTCGGCATGTGGCTCGGTTCGCTGATGCCCTGGGTCGACCCGGAGACGCTCGGGCCGACGTTCGCCGGCGCCTACCTCTATTCCTATTTCTGGCTCGGGCTGCCGGTCCTGTTCCTGTCCGCGGCGGTGTTCTTCACCCTGGCGACGGTCACGCGGTCGATGATGTGGACCTACGTGGGCGTGGTCGCCTTCCTGGTGCTGCGCTCGGTCTTCAGCCTGGCCTTGTCACGCCAGGGCCTGGAGCACGCCGCGGCGCTGTGGGAGCCGGACGGGATCGCGGCCTTCGGACTGGCCACGCGCTACTGGACGGCCAGCGAGCGCAACACCCTGGTCCCGGCGATCCAGGGTTACATCCTCTGGAACCGGCTGCTCTGGACGGGGATCGCCCTCGCATTCCTGGCCGCCTCGTACGTCCTCTTCCGCTTCGAGACGGGCCGGCCCTCCCGGAGCGCGCGGCGGGTGGCGGGGCTCGCGGCGGGCGCGGCGCTCGCGCCGGCCCCTGCCCTCCCGCAAGGTCCGCTTCCGGCGCCGAGGTTCGGCGCGGCCACCGCCTGGGCGCAGCTTTGGGCCCGCACCCGCCTCGACATGGGCCAGGTGTTCACGAGCCCCGCCTATTTCGTGCTGCTGGCGCTGTCGGCCGTGCTGGCGGTGGTGAACCTGTGGTTCTCGACGGAGGTCAGCCTCTACGGAGGGCGGATCTATCCGGTCACGCGGGTCATGATCGACGCGCTGGGCGGCGTGTTCACCTTCATGAGCGCGATCATCGCCGTCTACTACGCGGGCGAGCTGGTCTGGCGCGAGCGCGAGCGGCGCACGCACGAGATCGTCGACGCGACGGCGACGCCGGACTGGGCGTTCGTCGCGCCCAAGACGCTCGCCATCTCCCTGGTGCTCATCTCGACCTTCGCCGCCAGCGTGCTGGTGGCGATCGCGATCCAGCTGGTGCGCGGCTACACCCACCTGGAGATCGGCGAATACCTGCTGTGGTGGCTGCTGCCGCAGTCCATCGACCTGGTGCTGATCGCAGCGCTGGCGATCTTCGTGCAGGCGCTGAGCCCCCACAAGTTCGTCGGCTGGGGGGTGATGGTGATCTACCTGATCTCCACCGTCGTGCTGAATAACCTGGGCTTCGAGCACAACCTCTACAACTACGGCAGCGGCCCCACCGTGCCGCTGTCGGACATGAACGGCCAGGGCCGCTTCTGGGTCGCGGCCTACTGGTTCCGGCTCTACTGGGCGGCGTTCGCCCTCGTCCTGCTGGTGCTGGCCCACGGGCTGTGGAGGCGCGGCGCGGAGGCGCGCTTCCTGCCCCGGCTGCGGCGGCTGCCAAGGCGGCTGAAGGGCCCCGCCGGCGTCGTGCTCGGCGTGGCGCTGGCGGTGTTCGCGGGCTCCGGCGTCTGGATCTACATCAACACGGTCGTCTGGAACCCGTACCGCAGCCATCTGGACGTCGAGCGCTTCCAGGCCGACTACGAGAAGGCGCTATGGCGCTTCCACGACCTGCCGGAGCCGACCATCACGGCGTTGAAGCTGGACGTGCAGCTCTATCCGCGCGCCCCGAAGGTGGTGACGCGCGGCAGCTACCGGATCGTCAACCGAACGGGCGCGCCGCTGAGCGAGGTCCACCTGGGTTTCGGGGATCGCGACCTGGAGGTCCGCTCGCTCAGCGTCCAGGGCGCGCGCCGCACCCAGGCGTTCCGGCGGTTCAACTACGACGTCTTCACCTTCGATACGCCGATGCAGCCGGGCGAGACCCGGACGGTGCGTTTCGAGACGGTGCGCGAGCAGCGCGGCTTCACCAACAGCCCGACGTTCCTGGGCGTGATGCGCAACGGCTCGTTCGTCAACGACATGGACCTGACGCCAATGTTCGGCGTCGATGAGCGCGCCCTGCTGCAGGACCGGACCAAGCGGCGCAGGTACGGCCTGCCGCCGGAGCGGCGCATGCCCAAGCTGGGCGATCCGGCGGCCGCGCGGTTCAGCATGATCCGGCACGACAGCGACTGGGTGACGAGCGACATCACCCTGACCACGGACGCCGACCAGATCCCGATCGCGCCGGGCCGCCAGGTCTCGACACGGGTCGCGAACGGCCGGCGGACGGCCCGCTTCGTCACCGAGACCCCGATCCTGCACTACGTCTCGCTGCAGTCGGCCCGCTACGCCGTGAAGACGGCGACCTACAAGGGGATCGCGATCAGCGTCTATTACGATCCCCAGCACCCCTGGAACGTCGAGCGCATGATCCGCACCGCGGAGGCGGGGCTCGACTACTACCAGGCCAATTTCAGTCCCTACCAGTTCCACCAGCTCCGCTTCCTGGAGTTCCCCGCGCCCGACGGCGCCTTCGCCGAGTCGTTCGCCGGCACCGTGCCGTGGTCGGAAGGGCTGGTGTTCATCGCCGACGCCCGCGATCCCGAGCGCATCGACATGGTGACCTATGTGGGGGCCCACGAGCTCGCCCACCAATGGTGGGGCCACCAGGTGATCGGCGCGGACGAACAGGGCTCGACCATGCTGGACGAGACGCTGGCCCAGTATTCCGCCCTGATGGTGATGAAGCACATGTACGGCCCGGACATGATCAGGAAGTTCCTGAAGTACGAGCTCGACAGCTATCTCAAGGCGCGCGGCGGAGAGGCCATTGAGGAGCTGCCGCTCGAGCGCGTCGAGAACCAGCCCTACATCCACTACCGCAAGGGCTCGCTGGTCATGTACCGGCTGCAGGACGAGATCGGCGAGGCGAACGTCGACAAGGCGCTGCGCACCTTCCTCGCGGCGCACGCCTTCAAGGCCGCGCCCTATCCGACGGCGGCCGAGCTGGTGGCCGACTTCCGCGCGGTCGCCCCGCCCGACAAGCAGCAGCTGATCACCGACCTGTTCGAGCGGATCACCCTCTATCACCTGAAGACCAAGAGCGCCGTGGCCAGGCGCCGGCCCGACGGGCGGTGGGACGTGACGATCACGCTGGACGCGCGGAAGTTCTACGCCAACGGCCAGGGCCGGGAGATGGAAGCCCCGCTCGACGAGACCATGGACGTGGGCGTGTTCACCGCCGAGCCGGGCAAGGCGCGGTTCTCCGCCAAGGACGTGCTGTCCATGCAGAAGATGCCGGTCCGATCGGGTCTGCAGACCTTCACCGTCACGGTGGCGAGGAAACCGGCGTTCGCGGGGGTGGACCCCTACAACACGGTGATCGACCGCAATTCCGAGGACAACGACGTCAAGGTGACGACGGGCTGAGCGGCGCTCTTGGCGACCCCCCTGGCGCGGGCCTAGGGTCCCGCCAGTTCTTAGGGGGAACTTCCAATGATCGACCGTCGCTCGCTGCTCGTCTCCGCCTCCGCGGGGGCCGCGGCCCTCGCCCTGCCGCGCCTGGCGCTCGCCCAATCCGCGTCCCAGGGCGGGACCGTCCCGCTCACGCCGCTGCTCGACCAGTTCTTCCAGGAGCGGCTGAGGCTGCACCCGGAAAGCGCCACCTACCTCGGCCTCGACAAGGGGCCGAACGCCGACCTGAAGAGCAAGCTGAGCGACCAGTCGGAGGCGGGCATCGCCGCCGCCAAGGCGCAGACCCTGAACCAGATGAAGCGGCTGGAGGCCGTGGACCGCGCGCGCCTCAGCGCCCCCGACCAGGTGAGCTATGACACAGTGCTCTATTCCCTGAAGAGCGCGGCGGTGGTGCAGGCGTTTCCCTATGGGGCGAATGCGTTCGGGCCCTCGCCCTACGCGGTCAGCCAGCTCACCGGCGCCTACCAGCAGGTTCCCGACTTCCTGGACACCAAGCACCGCATCGAGACCGCGGCAGACGCCGAGGCCTATGTGGCGCGGCTAGAGGCGTTCGCCACCGAGATCGACAACAACACCGAGCGGATGCGGCATGACGCGGCGCTGGGCGTCTCGCCGCCCGACTTCATCTGCGACCTGACCCTGGACCAGCTCGGCAAGACGCGCACCGCCAAGGCCTCCGACAACCTGGTGGTCACCTCGATCGGCCGGCGCGCCGCGGCCAAGGGCCTGCCGGCGACCTATGCGGCGCAGGCGGCGAGGATCTACGACGAGCGTATCGGGCCGGCGCTGGACCGCCAGATCGCCCAGGTGCGGAAGGCCCGCGCGGGCGCCCGGCACGATGCGGGCGTGTGGCAATTCCCGGAAGGGGCCGCCTTCTACCAGGCCGCGCTGCACGACACGACGACCACCTCCTACACGCCGGAAGAGGTGCACAAGATCGGCCTCGAGCAGGCCCGCGAGCTCTCGGCGCGGGTCGATGGTCTGCTCAGGCAGCAGGGCATGACCAAGGGGACCATCGCCGAGCGGATGACCGCGCTCTACCACGACCCGAGCCAGCTCTATCCCGACACCGACGCCGGCAAGGTCGAGGCGATCGCC
>JAGWSE010000311.1 GCA_028869395.1 Alphaproteobacteria bacterium
CGCATGCTTGCGCCGCAGGGGCCGCTTGCCGCGTCGGACCGGATGCGCCGCCGGCCTCGCCTTGGCGGGCGGCGGGTTGGCGGCCGCGACCTGGGTCGGCGCGGCGCCCGGGGCCGGGGTCGCCGGATTGGCCTGGGCGACGCCGGCCTGGGCGAGCAGCTGGGCGGCCGAGAAGCGCTTGGCTAGCGCCTCGGTGAGCTTCTTCGCGTCTTCGGGCGGCATCAGGGCGATGATCGCCGAGAGCGAGCGCGGCTTCAGCTTGGCGGCGATCGGCAGCTGCACGGAGGGGTCCAGCACGTCCATGCGCGGCGCCGCGTCCTGTGGCTTCATCGCCTGGAAGACCATGACCAGCCGGTCGATCTCCGCGTCTTGGCGGCCGTTGGCCTGGTTGAGCAGGTTCTGGATGTCGCCCTTCAGGCCGTCGAGCGCCTTGGCCTTGGCGTCCAGCTTCTCTTCGGCGGCGGCCAGCAGGGCGAGCTGGGTGTTGAGGTTGCTCTGCTGCTGGTCGAGCTGGTCGCGCCGGGCGCCGAGGTTCTGCAGCACCTGAAGCTCGGCGGGCGAGAGGCCGGCCTCCTTGGCGAGCTCCGCGGCCGTGGGGGCGCAGACCGGCGGCGGCGTGATCGAGGGGGGCGGCAGGGCGGCCGTCGTGGCCGAGGCGTCCGTCGCATCGCCCGTCTTGGCGTTGGCGCTGTCGTCCTTGCCGGCCTTGTCGGGCTTCTCGGCCTTGCCCTTCGCAGGCTTGGCCGCCTCTTCGGCCCAGGCCCTGGCGCCCGAGACGAGGTTCGGCAGGTCGCGGGCGCCCGAGAGCGCGTTGATCGCGATGACCCCGCCGATGGCGATCCCCACCAGCGGCAGGATGCGCGGCATCGACCTCACTGGCGGCCTCCATGGTGCAGCCGCAGCGGCGGCTCGTCGAACAGGTCCTCGTCGACCGTGCGGGGCCGCGCGCGCGGCGGGGCTTCGGCGACCCGCTCGATGGTCAGCGGGCGATCGGGCTTGCCGCGCCCCTCGCGAGCGGCGGCCAGAAGCGCGCCCAGGCGCTTGTCGCGCATGTCGTCGCGAACCTCGGGCGCCTGGCGGACGGACTTCGGCGCCTCGATCATCAGGCGCTCGAGCTTGGCGGCGAGCGCGCGGCCCTTGTCGATGCGGTCGGCCAGGGTGTCGACGGCCTCGTCGGTGGCGGCGCGCAGATCCGCGAGCCCCTGCTCGGCGCGCTCGGCTGCGGCGTTGAGCTCGCGCACGGCGATTGCGAATCCCTCGTGGCTGTCGCGCAGGGTCTTCAGCCGCTTGTTCAGGCGCAGGCCCACGATCAGCGCGGCGACCAGCAGCCCTGCCAGCAGCAGGTTCATGGAGACGGCGACCAGGCTCATTCGCGGGACCTCTGCACGGCGGCCCGGGCGTTCGGCGTGAGCGGCGCCTCGACGCGGACGGCGATGTGGGAGTTGCGGCGGCCCATGCGGCCGCGGGTCAGCGGGATGGATCCGGCGCGCAGCTCGATCAGGCTGTCGGGCGTGGCGTTGAGCATGATGGTGTCGCCCACCTTCATGTCCAGCACCTGGCGCAGCGGCACGTGCTGCTCGTCCAGCACGGCGCGGACCTCCATGTTGGTGGTCCACAGCTCGGTCGCGAGGTGGCTTTCCCAGATGTTGTCGCGGCCGAACTTCTCGCCCATGAACTGCTGCAGGAGCATCTTCCGGATCGGCTCGAGAGTCGCGTAGGGGAGCAGCAGCTCGATGCGCCCGCCGCGGTCCTCCATGTCGACGCGCAGCTTCACCAGGATGGCGGCGTTGGCGGGCCGGGCGATCGCGGCGAAGCGCGGGTTGGTCTCCAGGCGATCCAGCGTGAAGGAGACGGGCGTCAGCGGCTCGAAGGCGAGCTTGGCGTCGGCGAGCACCACCTGCACCATCTGCTGCACGAGCACCCGCTCGATCGTGGTGTAGGGCCGGCCCTCGATGCGCATGGCCGCAGTGCCGCGGCGTCCGCCCAGCAGCACGTCGACGATCGAGTAGATCAGGTTCGAATCGACCGTCAGCAAGCCGTAGTTGTCGAGCTCCTCGGCCCGGAACACCGCCAGGATGGCCGGCAGCGGGATCGAGTTGAGATAGTCGCCGAAGCGGATCGAGGAGATGTTGTCGAGGCTCACCTCGACGTTGTCCGAGGTGAAGTTCCGCAGGGAGGTCGTCATGTACCGGACGAGCCGGTCGAAGACGATCTCCAGCATCGGCAGGCGTTCGTAGGAGACCAGCGCCGAGTTGATGATCGCCCGGATGCCGGTCCGCTCGGCCATCTCCTCTTCGGAGAGGTCGAACCCCAGGAGGCTGTCGATCTCCTCCTGGTTGAGGATCCGCTCGGAGCCGATCATGCCCTCGCCGGCCTGCGGCCCGGCGGGCCCGGGGCCGGCGGGCGCGCTCTCGCTCCAGCCGCCCTCGGGCGGGGCGGCGGAGGCTTCCGTCTCGGACTTGATTTCGGTTTCGTCGGCCATGCTCTACGCGCCGCCAGACGCCCCTGCGGGGCGGCTAGTTGATCAGCATCTCCTCGATGAGGACCGCGTTCGCCTTCTCGGGAGCGAGGATCAGGTTGACCCGCCGCAGCAGCTCCATCCGCAGCTGGTAGGAGCCCTGGCTGCCGGAGAGGTCCTCCGGGCGAAGCTCGCGCAGGAAGGTCTGGAACATGTCCTGCAGCCTCGGCATGTTCTCGTCGAGGGCGTCGGCGGTATCCTGGTCGGGAAGCTCGAGGGTGAGCTTCAGCTTCAGGAAGGTCGGACGCCCGTCCGAGGTCTGCATGTTCACGACGATGTCGGGCAGGGTGTAGTAGAGGACGCCGTCCGGCCCCTGGGTGATCTTGGGCGCGTTCTTGCTGTCCTTGCCGCCTTTTGCCTTCTCGTCCTTCTTCTTCGTTTCGTGCTTCTTGCCCGCATGGGCCGCGTCGCCCTTGGGTGCGAGCAGGAAGAAGGCGGCCGCACCGCCGCCACCCAGCACCACCAGCGCCGCCGCGCCGATGATGATCAGCATCTTCAGAGAAAGCTTCTTCTTCGGGCCAGCGCCTTCGCCCTCGCCGCCTTCGGCGGCATCGGCGTCAGGGGCCTCTTTGACGGCAGCTTCGGCCACGCGCGCGTTCCTTAGAATCCTTGTCGCTCAGGGATGCGGCGCGTTTGGTTAAGAAGCGGTTTTTAACGGACCTGAACGGGTGACAAGCCTGCCCGGCAGTTTTCGCCGGGAGGCCGCCGTTAACCATTTTAACCGCTGAATTTTCTTGGGTTTTCGTCTGGCCTGAAGCTTGCATCGGAAGTTGGCGAATTCGTTGCGCCCAAGGGCCAGGCATTAATGGACAACAGTCTCTACGTCGGTTTGTCGAAGGAGATGGTGCTCCAGCGTCAGATGGACATCATCTCCAACAATATCGCCAACGCCGACACCACCGCGTTCAAGGTCGAATCGCTGGCCGAGGCCGAGGACCCGCAGGCGCCGGCCTTCACCCTTGGCGGCCCGCAGCCGGTGAAGTTCGTCATGCCCAACGGCGTGATCCGCGACTTCGGCCAGGGCTCGCTGCGCACCACCGGCGCGCCGCTGGACGTCGCCATCGACGGCCAGGGCTTCTTCCAGCTCCAGACGCCCGCTGGACCCCGCTACACCCGCGACGGCCACTTCCGCATGGACGACACCGGCCGCCTCGTGACGGCGGGCGGCCAACCGGTGCTGGACGACGGCGGCGGCGAGATCACCCTCGATCCCACCAAGGGCGGCGTGACCATCTCCACGGACGGCGTGGTCACCCAGGGCGGCCAGCGCATCGCCAAGCTGGGCGTCGTCACCTTCGCCAACCTCTCCACCCTGGAGAAGGTGGGCGACAACCTGATGCAGAACACCTCCAACCAGACCCCTCAACCCGCCACGGACGTCAAGCTGCGGCAGGGCATGCTGGAAGGCTCGAACGTCAATCCCATCCTGGAGATCACCCAGATGATCGAGGTCTCCAGGGCCTACGAGCAGGTCGCCAACATGATCAACTCGCAGGCGCAGCTGTCGACCCAGGCGATCCAGTCCCTCGGCAAGGTTCAATAGGAGTAAGCGATGCAGGCTTTGCGCACAGCGGCCACCGGCATGGCGGCCCAGCAGCTGAACGTCGAGGTCATCTCGAACAACATCGCCAACATGAACACCATCGGCTTCAAGCGTCAGCGGGCCGAATTCCAGGACCTGCTCTACCAGACCATGGAGCAGCCCGGGGCGCAGTCGTCGGACCAGGGGACGCTGGTCCCGACCGGCGTGCAGGTGGGCGCGGGCGTGAAGGCGGGCTCGGTGTACCGCATCAACACCCAGGGGACGCTGACCCAGACCTCGAACCCCTTCGACCTTGCCATCAACGGCCAGGGCTATTTCCAGGTGCTGCTGCCGACCGGCGAGACCGCCTACACCCGGGCGGGCAATTTCTCGATCAACGACCAGGGCCAGCTCGTCACCCAGGACGGCTATGTCGTCCAGCCCGCCGTCACCATCCCGCAGGGCGCCACCAGCGTCATCATCTCGCAGTCGGGACAGGTGCAGGTGACCCAGCCCGGCAACACGAAACCGACCGTGGTGGGCACGCTGGAGCTGTCGACCTTCATGAACGAGTCCGGCCTGCAGGCGCAGGGCTCGAACCTCTTCAAGGAGACCGCGGCCTCCGGTCCGCCCACCA
>JAGWSE010000312.1 GCA_028869395.1 Alphaproteobacteria bacterium
GAGATCGTGCGGCCCCACGTGATGAACGTGCTGCCCGAAGGCTGGATGTGCGACGAGGAGCATTTCTACGTGAACCCGACGGGGCGCTTCGTGATCGGCGGTCCCGACGGCGACTCCGGGCTCACCGGCCGCAAGATCATCGTCGACACCTACGGCGGCGCCGCGCCCCACGGCGGCGGCGCCTTCTCAGGCAAGGACCCGACCAAGGTCGACCGGTCGGCCGCCTACGCCTGCCGCTATCTGGCCAAGAACGTCGTCGCCGCGGGGCTGGCGGCCAAGTGCACCATCCAGATCGGCTACGCGATCGGCGTCTCGCACCCCTTGAGCTTCTACGTCGACCTGCACGAGACCGGCGAAGTCGACCCGGCGAAGCTGGAGGTCGCCCTGCCGGAAATGATCGGCGGCGCCACGCCGCGCGCGATCCGCGAGCACCTGGGGCTCAACAAGCCGATCTACGCCCGCACCGCGGCCTATGGCCACTTCGGTCGCCAGCCCGACAATGAGGGCGGTTTCTCGTGGGAACGCACCGACCTCGTGCCGCAGCTTCGGTCGCTGGTCTGATCTAGCCCCCCATTGCGGGGAAGGCAGGATCCAACGCATGCCCGACGCGCCGCCGCCTCTGCGCACCTACGGCCGCATCAAGTCACGGCCGATCAAGCCGCGGCAGGCGGCGCTCATGGAGACGCTGCTGCCCGCCCTGCGGGTCCCGGACGCCGCGTTCGACCCGCGCCGTCTCATGCCCGAAGCCGGGACCGTCTGGCTGGAGATCGGCTTTGGCGGCGGCGAGCACATGGCCGCCCAGGCGGCCGCCCATCCCGACGTGCTCGTGCTCGGCGCCGAGCCCTTCCAGAACGGGGTGGCGAGCGCGCTGCGCCATATCGACGAGCAGGGCCTGAACAATGTTCGCCTGCTCGACGGCGACGCCCGCGAGCTGCTCGCCCGTCTGCCCGACGCCAGCGTGGACCGCGCCTTCATCCTATTTCCCGATCCGTGGCCCAAGACGCGCCACCACAAGCGCCGGCTGATCCAGTCTGACACCGTGGCCGAGCTCGCCCGCGTGCTGAGGCGCGGCGGCGCCTTGCGGTTCGCGAGCGACTGGGCGGACTACGTGGACTGGACGCTGGAGCGGTTGCTGGCGAGCGGCACTTTCCGCTGGACCGCGGAGCGCGCCGCCGACTGGCGAAGCCCCCCCGCCGACCACGTCACGACGCGCTACGAGGAAAAGCGCCTCGGCGATTGCGCCCCGGTGTTCCTGGAGTTCGAGCGCCGCTAACGATCCTTGCAGCGCTCGATCGAGGCGCGGATCAGCTCGCCGGCTTCCTCCGCATCCGCCCAGCGGATGATGTCGACGCTCTTGCCCTTCTCCAGGTCCTTGTAGTGTTTGAAGAAGTGGGCGATCTGCTCGGTCACGATGGCCGGCAGCGCGCGCCAGGAATCCACGCCCGTGTAGAACGGGTGCAGCTTGTCCACGGGCACGGCCAGGATCTTCTCGTCGCCGCCCGCCTCGTCACGCATGATCAGCGCCCCGATCGGCCGGCAGCGGATGACCACGCCCGGCGCGACCGGCGTCGGACCCACCACCATGATGTCCATCGGATCGCCGTCGTCGGCCAGGGTGTGCGGGATGAAGCCGTAGTTGCCGGGGTAGAACATCGCGGTGTGCAAGAAGCGGTCGACGAACATCGCCCCGCTTTCCTTGTCGAGTTCGTACTTCACCGGCTCTCCGCCCTGCGGGATCTCGATGACGGCGTTCACGTCGTAGGGCGGGTTCTGGCCGACGGGGATCTTGGAAAGGTCCATGGTCTCGCACACACAATGAGGAGTTGGGGGGCGCTCCATGGGCCAGCCCGCCGCCGGAGTAAAGAGCGCGCCAGTTCACTTCCGCCGGCCGGGCGAGCCTGCGACTCATTGAGGGCTGACAACCGCCCCCCCGGTCGCTATATTCCCCTCAACATCGCCTGTTAGCGCTGGATGGCGCTTTCGAGCGGCGGGCCCCGGCCCGGCCGCTTTTTTCTTTGCCGGAGGCCGGCCGTTGCGCGGGAAGACCGCCGAGGACGCAAGACTGCTGGA
>JAGWSE010000313.1 GCA_028869395.1 Alphaproteobacteria bacterium
CGACGCGCGCCTCATCGACTTCCAGGCTGCGGCGGGGCGCGCGGTGATCCAGGCGCGCTTCCATGGCAAGGCGCTGGACTTCCCCATCCTGCAGACCGGGCTGCACTGGGGCCTGAATTCCATGGCCGTGCTGCTGATGCTCGAGGCGTTGGGCGTCGACCTGGGCGACGGGCTGGCCGCGCTGGGCTCGTTCGAGCCGCTGGCCGGCCGCGGCGCGGAAACCGAGGTGGCGATCCCCGGCGGCCGCTTCACCGTCATCGACGAGAGCTACAACGCCAACCCGATCTCAATGGCCTCGGCGATCGCCACGCTGGGTGCGCGCAAGACCTCCGGGCGGCGGATCGTCGCGCTGACCGACATGCTGGAGCTGGGGCCGGAGGCGGCCGGCTTCCACGCCGGTCTCGCCGCGCCTCTGGCGGCGGCGAACGTCGACCTGGTGTTCTGCGCCGGCCCCCTCATGAAATCGCTCTTCGACGCCCTTCCGTCGACTCGGCGAGGCGCGTACGCCGAAACGGCGGCGGAGCTTGCGCCGCTGGTCGCCCGGGCCGCAGAGCCCGGCGACCTGGTGATGGTCAAGGGCTCGAACGGATCGAAGGCCGGGTTGGTCGCCCAGGCCCTCGTTGCGCTCGGTTCGGGGAAGGGCGGCTGATGTTCTACTGGCTCTACGAACACTTCGCCGCGTTCGGCCACAACACGGCCCTGCGACTGCTGCGCTACCAGACCTTCCGCACCGGCATGGCGCTGGCCACGGCCCAGCTGGTCGTGGTCGCCATGGGCAGCCGCTTCATCCGCTGGATGCAGGCCAAGCAGGGCCGGGGCCAGCCGATCCGCGCCGAAGGCATCGAGCGCCACATCGTGGAGAAGGCCGGAACGCCCACCATGGGTGGGCTGATGATCCTGGCCGGGCTGCTGGTGGGCACCTTGCTCTGGAGCGATCTGTCCAACGTCTATGTCTGGGCCGTGGTGCTGGTCACCGCCGGCTACGGCGTCCTGGGCTTCCTCGACGACTACGCCAAGGTCACCAAGCAGACGACGGAGGGCGTTTCGGGCCGCATGCGCCTGGTGCTGGAGGCGCTGATCGCGGCGGCCGCCGTTTTCATGATGATCCACTGGGGGCAGCCCTCGCCCGAGGGCGGCTACCTCGCCACCTCGCTGACCTTCCCGGTCTTCAAGGACATCTACATCAACCTGGGCTGGTTCTACGTTGTCTTCGCGGCCTTCGTGATCGTGGGCGCGGCCAACGCGGTGAACTTCACCGACGGCCTGGATGGGCTGGCCACGGTCCCCGCGATGATCGCGGCGGCGGCCTTCGGCTTCATCGCCTACCTGGTCGGCAACTTCGTCTTCGCCAACTACCTGCAGCTCCACAACGTGCCGGGCGTGGGCGAGCTCTCCGTGCTCTGCGGCGCGTTGATCGGCGCGGGGCTGGGGTTCCTCTGGTACAACGCCCCGCCCGCCAAGATCTTCATGGGCGACACCGGCTCGCTGTCGCTCGGCGGCGCAATCGGCACCGTCGCCGTGGCCTGCAAGCACGAGATCGTGCTGGCCATCGTGGGCGGCCTGTTCGTCGCCGAGACGCTGTCGGTCGTGATCCAGGTCGCGTCCTTCAAGATGACCGGCAAGCGGGTGTTCCGCATGGCGCCGGTGCACCACCATTTCGAACGCCTGGGCTGGTCGGAATCGACCGTGGTGATCCGCTTCTGGATCGTCGCGGTGATGCTGGCGCTGCTCGGCCTCGCCACCCTGAAGCTGCGGTAGGGGAGGGCTCGAACGCGCCATGATCCCGGTCCGCGGCTTCGAAGGCAGGACGGTCGCCGTGTTCGGCCTGGCCCGCACGGGGCTCGCGGCCGCGCGCGCACTGATCGCCGGCGGGGCGGAGGTCGCGCTGTGGGACGAGAAGCCGGCCGCCCGCGCCGCCGCCGAGGCCGAGGGCCTGCCCGTGGTGGACCTCTCCACGGCCGACTGGAGCCGGTTCGCCGCGGTCATGCTCTCGCCCGGCGTGCCCCTGACCCATCCCGCGCCGCACTGGACCGTGGAGAGGGCCAGGGCCGCCGGCGTCGAGATCCTCGGCGACATCGAGCTTTTCGCCCGCACGGTGAACGCGGCCCCTGAGCACAAGCGGCCGAAGATCGTCGCCATCACCGGCACCAACGGCAAGTCCACGACGACGGCCCTGATCGCCCACATCTGCGCCCAGGCGGGCCGCGACGTGCGCATCGGCGGCAACATCGGCTACGGCGTGCTGGGCCTCGAGGACATGCACGGCGGGGCGGTCTATGTGCTGGAGCTCTCCTCCTACCAGCTCGACCTCACCTCCAGCCTGCATCCAGACGTGTCGGTGCTGCTCAACATCTCGCCCGACCACCTCGAGCGCCATGGCGGCATGGAGGGTTATGTCGCCGCCAAGCGCCGGGTGCTGCTCAACCAGGGCAAGGGCGACACGGCCGTGATCGGGGTGGACGATCCCTGGGGCCAGCAGATCTGCACCGAGATCACCGCCGCCAACCGCCGCACCATCGTGCCGATCTCCGCCTCGAAGGCGATGAGTCGCGGGGTCTATGCGCTCGACGGCCTGCTGTACGACGCCACCGGCGAGCGCGCCCA
>JAGWSE010000314.1 GCA_028869395.1 Alphaproteobacteria bacterium
GCACCCAGTCGAGCACGGACAGGGTCTCGGCGAAGCCGCCGATCTGGATCGTGAAGGGCGCCTGGAGGAAGCGGAAATAGATCCCGTCGGCCGGCGAATTGGCCATGACGATCGCGCCCAGGGCGGCCGCGGCCAGCAGCACGCCCGCGGTGCTCTCGGTCTTCAGGAACTCCAGCGTGATGCGCTTGGCCATGGGCGCATGGGCTAGCACGGGCCTTGCGCAACCGCGACCGTGCGCGGCTAAGGTTTCGCCAGCACAGAGCCACGGGAGGGACCATGAGACTGAAAGCGCCGCGGATCGCGCCGCTCTCCGACGCCGAACTCACGCCGGAGCAGGCCGAAGCGCTGGAGGCGTTCCGCCCCGCCCCCGTGCTGAACATCTTCCGCACCCTGGCCCATGCGCCGAAGGCGCTGACGCGGTTCAACGCCTGGGGCGGCTATGTCCTGTCACGTCGCAACGACCTGCCGCCGCGCGAGCGCGAGATCGTGATCCTGCGCACCGGCTTCCTCTGCAAGTCCGGCTACGAGTGGACCCAGCACGTCCGCATCGGCCTGCGCGAGGGCCTTACCGACGACGAGGTCGTGCGCATCAAGCAAGGCGCGGCCGCCGGCTGGAAGCCCGCCGACGCCATCCTGATCCGGGCCAGCGACGAACTGCACGCCGACCAGTTCATCACCGACGCCACCTGGGCGGAGCTGCGCCGCCACTACTCGGAGAAGCAGTGCATGGACGTCGTCTTCACGGCCGCGCAGTACACCCAGGTCTCCATGTTCCTGAACACCTTCGGCGTGCAGCTGGACCAGGGCCAGACCCTGGATCCCGACCTGAAGGGGTTCTGAGATGGCCGGGCGCCTGGAAGGCAAGCGCTGCATCGTCATGGGCGCGGGCCAGACCCCCGGGGAGACCATCGGCAACGGCCGGGCGATCGCCATCCTGTTCGCCCGCGAGGGGGCCGAGGTCTTCTGCGTCGACCGCCATGGCGAACGGGCGGAAGAGACCGTGGCCATGGTCGGCAAGGAAGGCGGCCGCGCCTACGCCCTGCAGGCCGATGTCGCCAAGGGCTCCGACTGCGAAGGCGTGGTCGCCGCCGCCATGGAGCGATGGGGCGGCCTGGACGTGCTGGTCAACAATGTCGGCATCGGCGGCGGCGACGGGCCCGCCCACCGGGTGGAGGAGGCGGCCTTCGACCGCATCCTCACCGTCAATCTGAAGGGCGCATGGCTGATGACCAAGGCGGCGCTCGCGGTGCTCCGCGAACAGGGCGCCGGCGCGATCGTCAACATCTCCTCCCTGGCGGCGGTGGCCGGCGGGACCCAGGTCGCCTACGAGGTCTCCAAGGCCGGCATGAACCGCCTGACCACCTCCGTGGCCGCGTCAAACGCGCGCCATGGGATCCGCTGCAACGCCATCATGCCGGGCTTCATGGACACGCCCATGGCGGTGGCCGGGATCGCGGCGGCCCGCGGAGAGAGCCAGCAGGTGGTGCGCGAGGCGCGCAACGCCCGCGTGCCCCTGGGCGGCAAGATGGGGACCGCCTGGGACACCGCTTACGCCGCCCTGTTCCTCGCCTGCGACGAGGCCAGGTTCATCACCGGCGCCATCCTGCCCGTGGACGGCGGCATGGGAACGCGGATCGGCTAGCGCCCGCGCACGCGGACCTTCGCCTCGGCGGCGTCGGCAACCCCGACGTGGCGGCGATAGACCATCTCGCCGCCCATCCAGCCGGTGAACACCAGCACCGCCGTGACGATGGCCGACAGGACGATCCCGGTCGGCGCGAGGCCGCCCTGCGCGCCGCCCACGGCCCGGACCGCCAGGTTTGCGATCTCCAGCAGCACCGCGATCCCGTTGCCGACCAGATGCATCCAGGCCTGGCTCATGCCGCGCACCATGCGGTCGCCCAGGAAGTCCGCCAGGCCGAGAATCCCCGCAAGCGCGGCGGCCGCAAGTCCTGCCCCGATCAGCCACACCGAGGCGTCGGCGAAACCGGCCCGGTCCGTGGCCAGGTAGATGAGGTCTGTCACCAGGGCCGAGACGAAGAAGGCTATCGGGAACGGCACGATCATCGGGTGCAACGGGTGGCCCGCGATCTTGGCGGTGCTCTGCGGGTTGTGGTCAGACATCTTCCGTCCTCCTGCGACTGCCGGATAGATCGGCGCGGGAGGCCGCGGGTTCCCGCCATGCGCGTGGGATGGTGATCCACAGCCTGGAATCGGTGCGTTGACGTCTCAGACGGCGCAACACACGCTCTACTCGAAATGGGGAATCGGCGGGGAGGCGATTCGCGTCGTCCCGTCTGTGGGGAGCGGAATGAGCGACGCGGCCTTCGAGAGCCGGATATCGGGCATCTTCAGCAAGATGCAGCAGCGGCTGGGCAGCCGGCTGGCCGCGGAGAAGGCCAAGGCCGAGAACCTGCAGTCGCAGGACACGCGCCGCGTCGCCTTCATCCTCACCGAGGCGATCGAGGAAGAGCTCAAGCCGGCGGTCAAGGAGGCGCTCTCCAGCTACGAGGACGCCATCAGCCGGCCGATGACGCCGAACGAGCGCTGGGAACACATCCTCACCCAGCAGATTGGCCAGGCGGTGGACTCGTCCGTGAAGCTGGCGCTGAGCCTCGACCGGGAGAGCCACCCCTGGAAGCCGCTGCTCTCCGACGAGGCGCCCAAGCTGCGTTCGCGCCTGGTGGGCGACGCCGAGGGGTATTTCGAGAAGATCGGCAAGCTGGGCGCCCGCGCCCGCCGCGCCTCCGATCCCGGCGTCGAATGGACCATGCGAATCGGCATGCTCGTCGTGGGCGTGGTGATCGGCTTTCTGCTGGCCAAGGTGATGCACTAAACAAAGGCCGTCGCCCGGCGCGGCGAGAGGCGCCAATGTGCGCCGCCCATGCCGACCTCGCCCGCCTACCGCGCCGATCCGAAATTCCCGGAGCTCGGGCCCGAGTTCGCCGACGCGGTCCAGGCGGCGCGGTTCCCGAAGACCCTGCTGCGGTTCCGCAACGACCGGGCCGCCGCCAGCGTGGGGCTGGACGGCCTTTCCGACGACGAATGGGTCGCCCATTTCGGCCGGTTCGAGCCTCTGCCGGGCAACCTCGAGACGCCGCTCGCCCAGCGTTACCACGGCCATCAGTTCCGGGTTTACAACGCCGAGCTCGGCGACGGTCGCGGCTTCCTGTTCGCACAGCTTCGGGAGGCGGCGACAGACCGCCTGCTCGACCTGGGGACCAAGGGCTCAGGCGAGACGCCCTGGTCGCGGCAGGGCGACGGGCGGCTCACGCTCAAGGGCGGCGTCCGCGAGGTGCTGGCGACCGGCATGCTGGAGGCGCTGGGGGTTCCGACCTCGCGCTCCTTCTCCCTGGTGGAGACGGGCGAGGCCCTGATGCGCACGGACGAGCCCTCGCCCACCCGCGCCTCCGTCCTGGTGCGGCTCTCCTGGAGCCACATCCGTTTCGGCTCCTTCCAGCGGCACGCCTTCTTCGAGCGCGCCGATCGGATCGCCGGCCTGATCGACCATGTGATCGCCAACTATTACCCGCAGCTCGCCGGGGCCGGCGACAGGGCTGCGGCCCTGCTCGAGGCGGTGGTGGGTCGCATGGCGCGGCTGACCGCCCGCTGGATGGCGGCGGGTTTCGTGCACGGCGTGCTCAACACCGACAACATGTCGATCACCGGCGAGAGCTTCGACTACGGGCCCTACCGCTTCCTGCCGCGCAACGACCCGAACTTCACGGCGGCCTACTTCGACCAGACGGGGCTCTATGCGTTCGGCCGCCAGCCCGAGGCGGTGTTCTGGAACCTGCAGCAGCTCGCCGGCTGTTTCGGCCTGGTCACTGGCTCGGAGCCGCTGGTCGAGGCGCTCAACACCTTCGGGACGGCCTATCGGCGCGAATTGATCGCGGCCATGCTCGACCGCCTCGGCCTCAGCCCGCGCGGCGAGGTGGAGGACGCCGCCCTGGTGCAGGCGACGTTCCGCGCCATCGCCGAGGGCGGCGAGCCGCTCCGCTGGGAGCCGTTCTTCTTCGACTGGTTCTGCGGCGACGAGGCCCGCGCGCTGGCGACGTCTCGCGGCGCGATCTACGCGGGCGAGGCGTTCGGTGAATTCCGCCGGCTGGTCGGGACCTACGAGCCCGACCGGCCGGGCCGGCTCGGCCACCCCTACTTTTCGAGGCCTGAGCCGGAGGAGCTGCTCTACGACGAGATCGAGGCGATTTGGGCGGCGATCGACCAGGCGGACGACTGGGCGCCGTTCGACGCCAAGCTCGCCGCCATCGATGCGGCGCGCCGCGCCTGGGGCCTGCCCTCGCAGCAGAGCTACGTCGGAACCTGAGCCGCAAACCCGTGTTCTCGCCCCCGGGAGCTTGCCGCGCTGGGAAGCCCCGGCCGTTCCTCCGTGCGGAGGTTCGGGTTCAGGAGAGGAGAGACGGGCCCATGAAGGGTGTTCTGCTTTGGATGATCGGCATTCCCCTGCCGATCATCATTCTGCTGTACCTGTTCGGGGTCATGCACTGACCCCGCCAAGGTCCTTCCCCACGGGGGAGGCGGCGCGAAGCGCCGGAGGGGGTTTCGTCCGCTCGCTCTGAGCGGGCCCCCTCGCCGTCCGCGCGGAGCGTCCGTTGCCGGCGACCTTCAGCCGGCCCCCGACAGCTCGCCTTCCAGTCGGCGCACCTTCGGCCGCGACGCCCATTGCGCCAGCACCACGCCGGCCAGCGCGACGCCTGCGCCGACCGCCTGGGTCGGGCCCACCGCCTCTCCGAAGATCATCCATCCGAGCCAGGCGGCGACCACCGGCTGGACCAGCACGACCACCGAGGCGACGGACGTCGGCAGCCGCCCCATGGCCCAGGCGATCGAGCCCTGGCCGGCCACGTGCATCAGCCCAAGGCCCACGCAGGCGGCGAGCCCGCCCGCGGTCCGCGGGGCGATCTGCTCGTGCAGCAGCAGGGCGGCGACCAGCATCAGCGGCGCGCCGATCACGCTCGACCAGAACATCAGCCGGCTCGCCGCTTCGGTCTTCCGGCCTTCGCCGATGGCCAGCATGTAGAGCGCGTACCAGAGCGCCGTCGTCACCGACAGCGCATTGCCGAGCGGCGCGTCCAGGCCCGGCCCGCCGCCCTTCGCCAGCGCCATGATCCAGGACCCCGCCACGGCGATCGCCACGGCCAGCAGGAACAGAGCGCGCGGCCGCTGCCTCAGGAAGATCCAGGCGAAGGCGGTGACCACCACCGGCGTCAGGTTGGACAGCACCGTGGCGTTGGTCACCGAGGTGTACTTGATGCCGTAGTGCCAGAAGCCGAGGTCGAGGGCGAACATCAGCCCGGCGGTCAGCGCCATGCGCGAGGGCCCGCGGATCGGCCCGCTCACCCGATAGGTCATCATCGCCAGGAACGGCAGCGCTACGACCAGCCGCCAGAATCCCGCCGCGGCCGGTCCGGTCGTGGTCAGCCGGACCAGGATCGGCGACAGGCCGATCACGCAGGCGCCGAACAGCAGCACCGCGATCGCGCGCCCGCGATCCTGCCCGCCCGCTTGCTGCGGCGTCACGGCTTCAGACAAAACCCAACTCCTCGCGAATCCGGGCGGCCGTCATACCGCGTGCGCGCAGCTCGCGCAGCGTCTCCGACCGGTCCCGCTTTGCGAACCGCTTGCCGTCGGGGCCCATGAGCAGCCGATGGTGCCGGTAGACCGGGGCGGGCAGGCCGAGCAGCGCCTGCAGCAGCCGCTGCACGTGGGTCGCCTCGAAGAGATCCTGGCCGCGGATCACATGCGTGATCGCCTGCAGCGCATCGTCGACCACCACGGCGAGGTGGTAGGCGACGCCCACGTCCTTGCGGGCCAGCACCACGTCGCCGCCGAGCTCGGGCCGCACGCGCACCTCGCCGCGCTCGCCGCCCGGCCCTTCGCCCTCCTCGACGAACGCGAGGCGCTCGAACCCGCCCAGCGCCCGTTCGGCGGCCTCCAGCGACAGCCGCCAGGCGAACGGCTCGCCCGCCTCCAGCCGGCGGGCTTCCTCCGCGGCGGCCAGCGGACCGCCCCGGAAGGCGTCCATCCGTCCGTGCGGCGCGCTCAGCGTCGCCTGGGCGATCTCCTTGCGGGTCCTGAAGCACCTGTAGACGAGGCCGCGCTCGGCCAGCTCGCGGAGCGCCCGGCCATAGTCCTCCATGTGCTCGGACTGGCGCCGCACCGGCGCCTCCCAGCTCAGCCCCAGCCAGGCCAGGTCCTCGAAGACGCCGGCCTCGTATTCGGGCCGGCAGCGGATCCGGTCGATGTCCTCGATGCGCAGGATGAAACGGCCGCGCGCCTGCTGCGCGGCGGTCCAGGCGCTCAGCGCCGAATAGGCGTGCCCCCGGTGCAGGTGGCCGGTGGGGGAGGGGGCGAAGCGGGTGACAAAGGCGGCCACCCGGCCTGACTTAGTCGCGGCGAACGCCGGGGAACAGGCCCATATGGCCGAACACGGCGCGAAGGAACGGGACCTCGCCGCCCAGCGTCTCCTTCAGATGCTCGAACTGCTTGAAGCCGGCCATCTCGGCCAGCCCGTGAGCAGCGCACCAGGCGGCGGTGGTGGCGAGCTCCAGCTCGACCGCCGACTCCGGGTCCGCCCCCTGCTCGATCATGGTGTCTCGCACCTTGCAGAAGGCCGAGTCCTCGCTGGCGTGCATCTGCTCGGGCAGGGCCTCCTTGTCGCGGGCGGCGTCGTACATCACGCGGTAGAGCGCCGGGTTCTCGCGCGCGAAACAGACGTAGGCGATGCCGAGCGCGGTGAGCTTGTCCCTGGGTTCGGCCTGTTCCTTGGCCCGCGCCATGGCCGCATCCAGCATCTCCCAGCCTTCGGCGGCGACGGCGTCGAGCAGCTCGGCCTTGTCCTTGAAGTGATGGTAGGGCGCCGCCGGGCTGACGCCGGCCTCGCGCGCCACGGCCCTCAGGGAGAGCGCCGACGGCCCCTCCGCCTCCAGGATCCGGCGGGCGGCGTCGATGAGCGCCCGGCGGAGGTCGCCGTGGTGGTAGGGCCGGGCTTCGGCAGCATGAGAGTCTCTCATCGCGCCATCACCTTAACTGATATCTGGACGACGTAAACATATCTTGACGACGCTTAGATGGGCTCTATCTTAGCGGTGTTCAATTAACAAACGTCCCCGCTCCCCCGGGGTTCAAACTCAAAGGTGTGTGTCATGTCTCTCGCAAGCCTCACCGGCCTCGGCCGGCTGCTGGACCGGACGGTCCCTTCGCTCCTGCTGCTGCTGGGCCTCGCCTCGGCGGCGGCGGTTGTGGTCGTCGCCGGCTGAAACCGGCGGAGTCCGTGACATCCCGCGTACGGAGGGGCCCTTCGGGGCCCCTTTTCCATTGCCGGTCTTCGGCGGTGCACAATATGCAAAATTGAATAGCTGCACTGCAACATTCTGCATCTGGTCATCGTTCAGATACGTGCTATCTAAGCATTGTCCACATGGACGTCGCGGTCCGGATCACCCGGAAGGCGAGAACTCGAACGGAGCTCGACAATGTCGATCACCATGAACCGCTTCCTCGACAACATGGTCTCGTGGGTCGTGATCGTCCTCGGCCTGGCGCTCGCCGGCGCCACCGCGGCGCTCTGAGTCCGAACCCCAGATGGAAGCCTGCTGAGGGCCTCGTCCGCCGCCGCGGGCGGGGCCCGTGGCTTTTCTGCAAGCGGCCCGCCATGGAGTCGTCTCAGAATCACTCCTATAGTGATCGTGCAGCGGGGCTCGCCCGAGGCGATCGGCCGCTGGCGCATCCGGTCGCGAGGGTTTGGTCTTCAGGTCCGCTTTCCCCGTCATAGGCGTCCGCCCGCACTCTGGGAGGCCCGGCCATGCAGGTGCTTAGCCGCCCGCCCTCCGGCTGGCCCGCGCTGGTGCTGAACGCCGATTTCCGCCCGCTGTCGTACTATCCCCTGTCGCTGTGGCCGTGGCAGGAGGTGATCAAGGCGGTGTTTCTGGATCGGGTCGACGTGGTGTCGACCTACGACCAGATGGTCCATTCCCCCTCGTTCGAGATGCGCCTGCCGAGCGTCGTCTCGCTGAAGCACTACGTGGCGCAGGACCGGCCGCCAGCCTTCACCCGCTTCAACCTGTTCCTGCGCGACAGTTTCACGTGCCAGTACTGCCACGCGACCGAGGAGCTGACCTTCGACCATGTGATCCCCCGCTCCCGCGGCGGCCGCACCACCTGGGAGAACATCGTCACCGCCTGCGCCCGCTGCAATCTGATGAAGGGCGGCCGCACGCCGAGCGAGGCCGAGATGCATCCCCGCTACCGTCCGCGCCGGCCCAGCGCCTGGGAGCTGCAGGAGCACGGCCGGAAGTTCCCGCCGCACCACCTCCACGAAAGCTGGCTCGACTACCTCTACTGGGACATCGAGCTGGAGGCGTAGGGCCCCGGTCTCGCTCCGGAGTGCGGTTCAGCGCCCGCGGCGTCGCGACCGATTTGCGGTTGGCGATCGACCTGTTAGAGGCCCCCTTGTGCCAACTGGAGGTGGTGATGAGTGATCCTGTGGCCGAGGCGCTGCAAGAGAAGTCGCTTACGGATGTTCGCATCGAACGGGCCCCGGAGGGGCACATTCGCAAGATCGAGGCGCGCCGCCCCGATGGGATCCCTGTGACGGTGATCATGGATGAGCCGCGCGAGGATCAACACTGGATAAACGCAGTGTGGGCGCGGGCCGACCCGGAGGGATTCATGGCGGCCATAGCCGCCGGCGAGGGTGGCGGATCGTAAAGGGGGGATGGCGGAGCTCCGCCTGACGGCCGACGTCTGAGTGAGGGCGCTCGGGCGCCAGCCTCACCCGCCGGTGTAGGCGAATCCGGCCTGGGCGTAGTGGCCGATGATGTCGACGCCGAAGGGGGCGTTGTGCAGGGCCACGTCGGTGAGGAAGGCGTCGTTGGAATGGGCGTAGGTCCCGACGTCGGCCTTCTCGGCCTCGGCCATCAGCCAGCCGGCC
>JAGWSE010000315.1 GCA_028869395.1 Alphaproteobacteria bacterium
CATGAGCGCCCAGCCCGATCTCCGCATCGCGGTCCCGCCGGAAACGGCGAAATAGCGCCGCCTCAGCCCGGCTGCCTGGTGGTCCGCAGATAGGGCCGGTGCTCGGTCCAGCCACCCGGGAAGAGCTCCTTCGCCTGCTCGTTGGTCACGGACGGCACGATGATCACGTCCTGGCCCTGCTTCCAGTTTCCGGGCGTGGCGACCTTGTGCTTGTCGGTGAGCTGCAGGCTGTCGATGACCCGCAGCAGCTCGTCGAAGTTGCGGCCGGTGGAGGCGGGATAGGTCAGCGTCAGGCGCACCTTCTTGTTCGGATCGATGACGAAGACCGAACGGACGGTCAGGGTGTCGTTGGCGTTGGGATGGATCATCCCGTAGAGGTCGGAGACCTTGCGGTCGTGGTCGGCGAGCAGCGGGAAGTTCAGCTTCGCGCCCTGCGTCTCCTCGATGTCCCTGGACCAGCCCTTGTGGCTGTCGGCCGGGTCGACCGAGAGGCCCACCACCTTCACGCCACGCTTGTCGAACTCGGGCTTCAACTTGGCGACCAGGCCGAGCTCGGTCGTGCAGACCGGGGTGTAGTCCTTGGGGTGGGAGAACAGCACGACCCAGCTGTTTCCCGCCCAATCGTAGAAGTGCAGCGGCCCCTCGGTGGAATCCTGCGTGAAGTCGGGGGCGGTGTCGCCCAGTCGGAGGCTCATGGAGTTCTCCCTGTTCAGGTTTACGCTTATCGGCCCGGGGCCAAAGATAGTAAGCCGGATGCCTCCACGCACGATCCAATGAGGCCCGCATCCCCATGCTGCTGCATCTCTCCACCTGGATGGAGATCGAGGACCATCTGAAACGCTCGAAGACGGTGGTGATCCCGATCGGCTCGAACGAGCAGCACGGACCCACCGGACTGCTGGGCACCGACTGGCTCTGCCCGGAGATCATCGCGCACGCGGCGGAGAAGCAGCACCCGGACCTGCTGGTCGCGCCGACGTTCAACATCGGCATGGCCCAGCACCACCTGGGCTTTCCCGGCACCATCGCGCTCAGGCCCTCGACCTTCATGGCGGCGATCGGCGACTGGTGCCGCTCGCTCGGGCTGGCAGGGTTCGAGCGCCTGTACTTCCTGAACGGCCACGGCGGCAACGTCGCCACCGTCGAGGCGGCGTTCTCGGAGATCTATGCGGAAGCCACCTTCATGGAGCGGCGGCGCGGCTTCGCCATGAAGCTGAAGAACTGGTGGGAGCTGAGGGGGGTCATGGCCATCGCCAACCGCCAGTTCCCCACCGGCCACGGCAGCCATGCGACGCCCTCGGAGATCGCGGTGACGCAGTGGGCCTATCCCGACGCGATCAAGGCGGCGAACTACGCCCCGCAGATCGCCCCCACCGGGCCGATCCGCGAGGCGCTGGACTTCCGCGCCCGGTATCCGGACGGCCGCATGGGCTCCGACCCTGGGCAGGCCACTCCGGAAAAGGGCGGCGAACTGGTCGCCGCCGCCGTCGCCGGCCTGATCGACGATGTCGCCGCCTTCAGCGCGGAGGGGGCCCCGGCGTAGCGGCTCCTTCCCGGCGCAGGAGGCGGGAAGGAGCCGTCTGCGCCTAGCGCGTCGCGCCAGCGCGGCCGGTGTTCTCGGTGCTGCGGATGAACGTCGCCACGTCGTCGTGCATCTTGTGCAGGTCTTCGGGGCGCGCGTACACCATGTGCCCTGACTGGTAGTAGTGATAGGTGATGTTCGCCTGTAGGTCGTCTGGGATCGGCAGGTGGTGCATCTCGTACCAGCCCTCGTAGAAGGGCGTCGCCAGGTCGAAGTAGCCGCCCAGCAGCATTACCTTGAGCGTCGGGTTGTACTTCATCGCCATCGCCAGGTCCGGCATGACGTTGGCCGTGCCGCGCGGGGCGAACGGGATGCCCGGCGGCTTGTGCCGGAAGTCCCAGTACCGGAACACGTTGATCTCCGGCTTGTAGACCATGTCGCGTCCGAAATGCAGCGTGTTGCGGACGTAGTCGTTGAGCGCGGCGGTGTAGGCCGAGCTCAGCGCCGCGGCTTGCGGATCGTATTCCGAGCCCTTGCTGAGGGGGTCGAGCTGCGGGCCGGCGAAGCGGGTGTCGAGGCGACCCGTGCTCTCGCCGTCGGCATCGAGAAGGTTCTTCTCGAACTCCCCGCCGGTGACCCGCAGGTCGGCCTTGAGGATGTAGCTGACCGGCAGGCCGATGTAGTGCGACATCCGCTCCGCGATCTGCTGCTTGCGCTCCGGCGACAGCAGCGCGCCCTGCTGCAGGGCCTCGGCGTAGTCGGTGGTGGCGAACTGCTCGACTTCCTTCAGGTAGGCCTGCAGATCGGCCGGGCGGTTCGGGCCCAGGCGGTTGTGGTACCAGGCGGTGGCCGCATAGGTCGGCAGCCCCACGATGTAGGCCTGGTCGCTGCCCGGGTTGTACTCGGGCCCGTCGACGGAGAGCGAGAAGTTGAGGATCTGCGAGAGCAGGATGACGCCGTTGAAGTCGACGTTGTCCCCGGTCTCCAGGTCATTGACCAGCACCGCCGAGCGCGGGGTGCCGTAGCTTTCGCCGAACAGGTACTTGGGCGAGTTCCAGCGGCCGTACTGCGACAGGAACGAGGTGACGAACTGCGAGAAGGCGTAGCCGTCGGCGTCGATGCCGTAGAAGGCCTTCTCCTTGTCCTTGCCGGCGATCCGCGAGAAGCCCGTGCCCGGCGCGTCGATGAAGACCAGGTCCGAGACGTCCAGCAGCGAATAGGCGTTGTTGACCAGCTGGTACGGCGCGGGCGGGGTGTGGGCGTTTTCGGAGGTGACGATGCGGCGCGGACCCCACGCGCCCATGTGCAGCCACATGCTCGAGGAGCCCGGGCCGCCGTTGTAGATGAAGGTGATCGGCCGGTCGGCGGAGGGAGCGCCGTTCTTGAAGTAGGCCACGTAGAACATCGAGGCCTCGGCCTTCGGGTTCTTCTTGTCGCCGAGGTCCGCCGTGTTCGCGGTCTCCTCCAGCGAGGCCACGTCGTCCCAGCCCTTCGGATGGACGATGATGGTGCCGGCGACGGCGTGATAGTCGATCTTCTGGCCCTCGACGGTCACCGAGCCCTGGGTCGTCACCGCCTGGGGCGAGAAGATGAGGCCCCGGTTCGGCTCCGCGGTCGACGCGGCCGACGGCTTCTTGGTCTCGAGCCTGGAGCTTGCGCGCGGCGACTCCTGGGCCGACGCCGCGCCGGCGAGCAGGGCGAGCGCCGCCCCCATCATCAGAAGCTTCTTCAACTTGGGAATCCCCCGACAGGTTTGAAATTGGCGCGGAACCTAGGCGCCGCTTCGCGCACCTGTAAACAGAAGCCTCGCAGAACGAGACTCCGCGAGAACCGGCCTCAGGCCTGGGCCGGCTCGGCTGCGTAGGTGAGCGAGACGAACACGTCCTCGAGGTCGGGGTCCTCGGTGGAGATGTCCTTGATGTGCACGCCCTTCTGGCGGATCGCGGCGAGCACCTGCTCGACGCTCGAATGACCCGTGCGGTAGCTCACGGCGAAGCCGCCCGACGGCAGCAACTGGGTCTCGAAGCCGGGGAGGCTGGGCGCCTCGGTCACCGGTTCCTCCGGCGTCACCAGCACCTTGCGGGTGTCCATGCGGCGCAACAGGCTGGTGGTGGACTCGCAGGCCACGACCTGGCCCCGGTTGATGATCGCGATCTGGTCGCAGAGCTCCTGGGCCTCTTCCAGGTAATGGGTCGTGAGCACGATGGTCACGCCCTTGCGGTTCAGCTCGAGGACGTAGTTCCAAAGCTGCCGCCGCAGCTCCACGTCGACGCCGGCGGTCGGCTCGTCGAGGATCAGGACCGGCGGATTGTGGACCATGGCCTTCGCCACCATCAGGCGCCGCTTCATGCCGCCGGAGAGCTGGCGAACGTAGGCCTTCTCCTTATCGGCGAGCCCGAGCGCGGTGAGCAGCTCCATGGTGCGGCGCTCCTTCGGCGGGACCGCATACATGCCTGCCGCCACCTCCAGCGCCTCGCGCGGGGTGAAGAATGGATCGGCCGCGATCTCCTGCGGCACGACGCCGATGGCGGCGCGGGCGTCGCGCGGCCGCTCGTCGATGTCGCGGCCCCAGATCCAGACCTTGCCGGAGGTCTTGCGGCACAGGCCGGCCAGGATGTTGATGAAGGTCGACTTCCCCGCGCCGTTCGGACCCAGGAGGCCGAAAATCGAGCCGCGGGGGATGGCCAGGTCGATGCCCTTCAGCGCCTGCATCTCCGGCGTGGTCTTGGTCGCCGCATAGGTCTTGACCAGGCCGCGGGCCTCGATCGCGTACTCGGGAAGCTCCAACCCAGGTCTCCGCACGTTGACGGCGCAAAGCCGCGTCGCATACCTAGGCGCGCGCGGACCCTGCGCCAAGCAGCAGGACGCGAAAGGAATTCAGGAAGATGGCTCGTCTCGTTCGTGATCGTGGCGCCAAGGCCCAGAAGCGGCCCGAACCCGCGCCCGCCCAGCCTGCGCTCACGCCGAACCTGCCGCCGCCGGAGAGGGTGACGGTGCGCTCCCGGCGCGTGGCCTGCGACGGCGTCGGCGGCGCGCTGGGTCATCCGCGCGTGTGGCTGGAGATGGGCGAGGCCGACTTCGTCGAGTGCCCCTACTGCGACCGCCGCTTCGTGCTGGCGGCCGGAAGCGAGGGCGCCGAGGACGAGCGCCTGGCCCCCGGCGTCTACGAGGGCCCGCACGGGCACTGAGGCTTTCCTTCCGCTCCCCGGGGGAACGTCAGACCCTGAGCGGCATCAGGATGTACTGTACGAGGCCGTCGGCCGGATCGAGCACCAGCGCCGGATCGTTCGGTCCGCCGAAGCGCAGCTCGACCGTCTCGCCGGAGATCTGGTCGGTGATGTCCAGCAGGAAGCGGGCGTTGAACGACAGCTCGAAAGCGTCGCCGTCGTAGTCGACCTCCAGCTCCTCGACGGCCTGGCCGGCCTCCATGTTGCGGACCGTCAGGATCACCTTCCCGGCCTCGAAGGCGAGGCGGACGGAGCGGCTCTTCTCCGCCGAGATGGTGGCCACGCGATCGATCGCCTTGGCGAACAGCTTGGCGTCCACCATGACGGTGCGGGTGTTGTCCTTCGGGATCACGCGGCCATAGTCGGGGAAGTTGCCGTCGATGACCTTGGAGGTCAGCGAGGCCCCGTTGAACGCGAAGCGCACCTTCTGGGGGCTGAGCTGCAGGTCGACGCTCTCGCCGGCGTCCTCCAGCAGGCGGCGCGCTTCGCTCACCGTCTTGCGCGGCACGATGATCCCCGGCAGGCCCGCGGCGCCCTCGGGCGCGGGCATTTCGGCCAGCGCCAGCCGGCTGCCGTCGGTGGCGACGGCGCGAAGCTTGGGCGAGCCGTCCTCCACGACCGTGTGGAGGTACATGCCGTTCAGGTAGTAGCGCGTCTCCTCCGCCGAGATGGCGAAGCGGGTCTTGTCGATCAGGCGGATCAGGTCGGTGACGTCGACGCCGAAGTTTCCGGAAAGCCCGTCGGAGCTCATCACCGGGAAGTCGCCCGCCGGCAGGACCGGCAGGTTGAAGCGCGAGCGCCCGGCCTGCACGGTGAGGCGCGGATCCTCGCCGGTGAACGACAGCGAGACGTCGGCGCCTTCCGGCAGCTTGCGGACGATCTCGTAGAGGGTGTGGGCCGGCGCGGTGATCTGGCCCGGCTGGTCGACCTGGGCCGCGGCCTCGTCGACGATCTCCATGTCGAGATCGGTGGCCGAGAAGGTCAGCCGTTCCCGCTCGGCGGAAAGCAGCACGTTGGAGAGGATCGGGATGGTGTTGCGGCGCTCGACGGCGCTTTGCACGTGCCCCAGCGCCCGCAGCAGCGCCGCCCGCTCGATCGTCAGCTTCATTCGTGTGTCCCGAACCTCAACGCGCGGACGATTCGCTTCCCCCGCGCCCCCGACTGGAAGGGACTTCGCACACTAGCCGATTTCGGCGGCTGTGGAAGAGCCTGCCGCCGTCAGGCCCGCGTATCGACCGAGCCGCCGGATCCGTCCGCGTCGCCCGCCGCATAGGGGTTGGAGGCCGCCTCGCCGCCGGAGGGCTTCGCGCCGGCGCCCGCCCCCTTCGCTGCGACGACCACCATGGCGGGGCGCACCAGCCGGCCGAGGAGGTCGTAGCCCGACTGCATCACCTCCACGATCGCGCCGGGCGCCACGTCGGTCTCGGCGAGCTCCATCATGGCCTGGTGCTGGTGCGGATCGAACTTGTCACCCTTCTTCGGGTGGATCTTCTTGAGCCCGTTGCGCTCGAAGGCGCTCATCAGCTCCTTCTCGGTCATCTCGACGCCGACGACGAAGTTCTTCATCGCCGGATCGGCGGATTCGACGGCCGGGTGCGCGGCGAGCGCGCGGGCGAGGTTGTCGGCCACGCCCAGCAGGTCGCGGGCGAACTTCTGGATCGCGTAGGCGCGCGCGTCATTGGCCTCGCGCTCGGCGCGACGGCGGATGTTCTCGGCGTCGGCGGCGTAGCGGAGCACCTGTTCCTTCAGCGCCGCGTTCTCGGCCCGCAGCGCATCGGCCTGGTCGGCGCCGTCGTTCGCGGCCTCGGGCTCGCCCATGGGGTCCCTGTCGTCGGACATGTCGTTCGTCTTACCTCAAGCGTTCATCACCTGGCCCAGCACGCGGGCGGTATAGTCCACCAACGGGATCACCCGGGCGTAGTTCAACCGGGCGGGCCCGATCACGCCGATGGCGCCGACCACGCGCTGCGAGCCCGTCATATAGGGCGCGGCGATCACAGCGGAACCCGAAAGCGAGAACAGTCGCGTCTCCGCGCCGATGAAGATGCGCACGCCCTGGCCTTCGCGCACCCCGTCGAGCAGGGAGATGAGCTGCTCCTTCTCCTCCAGGTCCTCGAACAACGAGCGGACGCGCTCCAGGTCCTCCAGCGCCTGCGGGTCCTCCAGCAGGTTGGCGCGGCCGCGGACGATCAGGGCGCGCTCGTCGCCCTCCCCGCTCCAGGCGGCGAGGCCGTCCTCGACGAGGCCCGCGGCGGTGGCGTCGAGGTCGCGGCGGGCCTTCTCCAGCTCGGCCTTCAAATCGGCCCGCGCCTCGGCGACCGTGCGACCGCGCAGGCGCGTGTTGAGGAAGTTCGAGGCCTCCTGCAGCGCCGAAGGGGTGACGCCGGCCGGCAGCCGGATCAGGCGGTTTTCCACCGTGCCGTCCTCGAACACCATGACGGCGAGAGTGCGCTCGAGACCCAGCGGCACGAATTCGACGTGCTTGACCCCGGCGTCTCGGATCGGCGTGACCACGACGCTGGCCGCGCCGGCCAGGCCGGAGAGGATCGCGGAGGCCTCGTTCAGCGCGTCCTCGTAGTTGCGGCCATGGGCGCGCAGGCGCGCCTCGATGGAGAGTCGGTCCTCCTCGGCGATGTCGCCCACCTCCAGGAGGCCGTCGACGAACAGCCGAAGGCCGGCGTGCGTCGGCAGGCGGCCCGCGCTGATGTGCGGGGCCCCGAGCAGGCCGAGCTGAGTCAGGTCCTGCATGGTGTTGCGGATCGACGCCGGCGACAGCGCGATGCCGGCCTTGGAGAGCGTGCGCGAGCCCACCGGCTCGCCGGTCTCGAGATAGCTCTCGACGATGCGCCGGAAGATGTCGCGGGCGCGTTCGTCGAGTTCGGCGAGCGAAGGCCCGCGGCCTAGGATTGAACTGTTCACGTCGGCTTGCGCCAGGTCCTTGAGAGCGCCCATGGACTGGACCCTGTCGATCTAGGATAAGCGCGACCTCTCCGCGCGCAAGACGCCCGGCGACCCCCTAGCTTCCAGGAGACCAGATGAGACCCTCCGAACGCACGCCCGACGCGCTCCGTCCGGTGACCCTCGAGACCGGGGTCAACCGCTACGCCGAAGGCTCGTGCCTGGTGAGCTTCGGCCACACCAAGGTGCTGGTGACGGCGAGCCTCGAGGAAGGAGTCCCGGGCTTCCTGCGCGGGACGGGCCAGGGCTGGGTGACCGCCGAGTACGGCATGCTGCCCCGGGCGACCCACACCCGCGGCCGCCGCGAGGCGGCGCAGGGCAAGCAGTCCGGCCGCACCCAGGAGATCCAGCGCCTGATCGGCCGCAGCCTGCGCGCCGTCACCGACCTCAAGGCGCTCGGCGAGCGGCAGATCACCCTGGACTGCGACGTGGTGCAGGCCGACGGCGGCACCCGCACCGCCTCCATCACCGGGGCGTGGATCGCGCTGCGGCTGGCCACCCGCTACATGCTGGAGGAGCGCCTGATCACCAAGGACCCGATCCTCGACCAGGTGGCCGCGATCAGCTGCGGCGTCTTCTCCGGCACGCCGGTGCTCGACCTGGACTACGAGGAGGACTCGACCGCCGAGGCCGACGCCAACTTCGTGCTGACCGGATCCGGCGACATCGTCGAGATCCAGGCGACAGGCGAGAAGCGCGGCTTCTCGGAAGCCGAATTCGAGGCTCTGTTCAGCCTGGCGCGCAAGGGCATCGGCGAGCTTTGCACCCTGCAGCGGGAGGCGGCTGGCGGCTGATGCGCAAAGGCCGCGGCGTTCCCGCCGCGGCCCTTCTTGTTTCATCGCCATGGACGGCCGGCTGTCGCTGTCGCGAAGACCGGCGTCAGCCCGGGTCAGAAGCCCGCCAGGACGTTCCGGAACGCCGAGGCCGGCATGCGGGCCAGCTCGCGCGCGAGGGGCGCGAACAGGGCGGCGAAGATACGTTCGATCGCGCGGATCATCTCACTCTCCTGTTTGCAGTGCAGTATTGCTGCAGTGCATATAGGAACGGCGATTGAAAACGCAATATTTCGAGGGCGTCAGCGGTCGCGGTCGGCGCGTCATTGTTGCGGCGCAACAACAGCTAGGGCTCGTCCTCGGGCTCGTCGGACGGCCCGGCCTCGTAGGCGAGGAGGTCGCCCGGTTGGCACTCGAGCTCACGGCACAGCGCCGCCAGCGTAGAGAAACGCACGGCGCGCGCCTTGCCGGTCTTGAGGATCGAAAGGTTGGCGATCGTCACGCCGACGCGGTCGGCGAGCTCGGTGAGCGACATGCGGCGCTCGAAGAGCACGCGGTCGAGCTGGACACGGATAGGCATCTAGATCGTGAGCTCCGCTTCACGGCGCAGGCGCGCGCCCTCGCGGAACACCTCCGCAAGCACGAAGACGACCAGCACCGAAAACCAGGCCGTGAGGCTGAAGGTCGGCCTGGCCTTGTCCACGCCGGTCAGGAGCCACGCGCCGATCCCCCAGAAGGCGTAGCGGCCGAGCTCCAGGGCAGCCAGGATCGCGCCGATCAGGCGCAGGCGGCCGACGTTGTCGGGGTGAAAGGGATCGCCCGCCGTCAGCGTCATGAAAATGCGCCGCAGCCGCCCGACGATCAGCAGGACGCCGGCCATATAGAGCGCGGCGGCGAACAGGCCGCCCGTCATGGCCGGCCACCGCGAGGCGAGCTGGGCCGAGGAGAGGCTGACGTCATCGAGGAGGCTCGGGTTGAAGCTGAACAGCAGGGCGGCGAGCACGAGCAGGCTCACCGCGACCACGCCGATCCAGAGCGCGCCGTAGACGACGTCCAGGATGATCTTCAGGAAGCTCGAGACCGATCCCGGACCCAGCGCACGCATGAACCGCCCCTCCGCCGTCAGAGCCGCGCCGGCCGCCCGGCCCGCGCGCCGCATGACGTGACCCACCATGGGAGGATGCTAGTGGATGCCGGTCATCGCCAGAAGCGGGAAGGAGAACACCGGCACGGCGGCGGCCACGAGGAACACGGCGAGCGCGGCGCGGTCGATGAAGCTGCTGAAGGTGGCGAACATGTCTGGTCTCCGGTTGTCTTGCTGCGGTGCAGCGAATTGGCGAACAGCAACGCTGTCCGGATGACGAGGATGGATAGGAGGACATCGAAATTCGATCAAATGAATATCGATTAACAATATTAAACTTTTGCAATGCAGCAGGGCGGCGGCCGCCCTATGTTCCGCGCGGAGGTGAACGATGGCCCTGAAGCTCGAGTCCGGCGCGAAGCTGGTCGTGGCGACCCACAACCCCGGCAAGGCGCGCGAGCTCGCCGAGATCCTCGACAATCGCTTCGTGCTGGTGACGGCGGGCGAACTGGGGCTGCCCGAGCCGGAGGAGACCGAGCAGACCTTCGTCGGCAATGCGCTGCTGAAGGCGCGCGCGGCCGCACAGAGGAGCGGCCTGGTCGCCATCGCCGACGATTCCGGGCTCTCGGTGGCGGCGCTGGAAGGCCAGCCCGGCGTCTACTCCGCCCGCTGGGCGGGGCCCACGCGGGACTTCGGCCTGGCCATGAAAAAGGTCGAGGCGCGGCTTGAGGAAGCCGGCCGCGACGATCTTTCGGCCTGGTTCACCTCGGCGCTCGCGGTGGCGTGGCCCGACGGGCCAGCGGTGGTGGTGGAAGGCCGCATCGACGGGACGCTCGCCTTCCCGCCGCGGGGCGATAAGGGCTTCGGCTACGATCCGATCTTCGTGGCGGAAGGCCGCGCCGAGACCTTCGGCGAGATGAACCCGGCCGAGAAGGACCGCATCAGCCACCGCGCCCGCGCTTTCGAGAAGCTCAAGGCCGCGCTTCTTTGAGCGAGCTTGCTCCGCTCGGGGTCTATGTCCACTGGCCCTACTGCGCGCGGATCTGTCCCTACTGCGACTTCAACGTGGTCCGCCATCGCGGCGCCGCGGAGCCGGCGGCGCTCGCCCGCGCGATCATGGCCGACCTCGAGGCGCAGGCGGCGCTGACCGGCCCGCGCGAACTCGTCTCCATCTTCTTCGGCGGCGGCACGCCCTCGCTGATGGATCCGGACTGGGCCGCTGAGATCGTGCAAACCGCGAAGCGGCTCTGGACGCCCGCCGGCGACCTGGAGATCACGCTGGAGGCCAATCCTACGGACGCCGAGGCGCACGCCTTCTCCGCCTTCGCCCAGTCCGGCGTGAACCGCCTGTCGCTGGGCCTGCAGAGCCTGGACAATCGGGCCCTCGCCTTCCTTGGACGAAACCATGACGCAGCGGCAGGCATGCGGGCTGCGGAAGCGGCGCGGGCGGCCTTTCCGAGGTTGTCCATCGACCTGATCTACGCCCGACCGGGGCAGACGACGGAGGCCTGGACGGCCGAGCTGAAGGCGGCGCTGGCGCTCGGACCTGAGCATGTCTCGCCCTACCAGCTCACCATCGAGCCCGGCACGGCGTTCCACCGGGCGGTGCGCCGCGGGCGCTTCGCCCCGCCCGATCCGGAGTCCGGCGCGGCGCTGTTCGAATCCACCCAGGGAGTGCTCGCGGAGGCGGGGTTCGACGCCTACGAGGTCTCCAACCACGCTCGCGGCGAGCCGGCGCGCTCGCGGCACAATCTCGTCTACTGGCGCGGCGCCGACTATGTGGGCGCAGGCCCCGGCGCCCATGGCCGGATCACCGTCGGCGGCGTGCGGCAGGCCACCTATGCGGCGCCGCGGCCCGCCGACTACATCGGCCGCGTCGACGCAGCGGGCGTGGGGTTCGAGAGCCGCGCCGCCCTCAGCCCGCGTGAGGCCGCCGAGGAGCGGTTGCTGACGGGCTTGCGCATCGCCGAAGGGTTGCCGCGCGGCGATCTCGCCGCTTTGGATATCCCGACCGGGCGCATCGCGGAGCTGGTCCGCCTGGGCCTGCTGGCGGACGACCCCGCGAGGATCCGGGCGACCGCGGCGGGCCGGCTGGTGCTGGATCGCCTGACCGCCGAACTGGCGGGCTAGGCCTTCCGGCGGGCCACGGTCGCATCCAGCCAGGCGAGAAGGTCGGCGACGACCTCCGCGCGGTTGGTCTCGTTGAGCATCTCGTGCCGGCCGCCCGGATAGACCTTCAAGGTCACCTCCAGGCCCGCGGCGCGATAGGCCTCGACCAGCGGCGTCAGGCGGGTGAGGTGCTGGTTGATCGGGTCCTCGTCGCCCACGAACAGATAGACGGGAAGATCCGCCCTGACGCGGGCGAGGGCCTCGGGGGAGAGCTCGCGCTCGCGCAGGCTCGCGAAGGATGCGGCCGAATCCGGCTTGAAGCGGATGCCGCAGAACGGGTCGGCGATGTACTTGTCGACCTCGGCCTCGTCGCGGCTCAGCCAGTCGTAGTCGGTGCGCGGGTTGGCGTAGGCGCTGTTCGGGCCGCCCGCCATGCGCGGCCCCGGCCCGGCGGTTCCCGACAGGACCAGGGCGTCGATCAGGTCGGAATGCTCGAGGACATAGGTCTGGCTGAACATGGCGCCCATGGAGTGGCCCATCAGGATCAGCGGCAGGTCGGGATGCTCGGCCCGCGCGCGGCGGGAGAGGACCGCCATGTCCTCGACCGCGGCCGGCGCGCCCCCCGGGCCGAAGTCGCCGAGGCTGGACATGCCGGACGTGAGGCCGTGGCCGCGGTGGTCGGCGGCGTAGACGAGGTAGCCGGCGTCAACGATGGGGGCGAGCGGTTCGCGGTAGCGGCCGGAGTGCTCTCCCGCGCCGTGGGCGAGCTGCAGCATCGCCTTGGGCGGCCGGGCGCCACGCCAGATGAAGCCGGCGAGCCCCGACCCGTCCGCGCCCTCGTACCGGAACCTGGTCTCCTCCACCGCCGCCTCCCGCTTTCCTTGTCGCCACGCGCAGCATAGGCCGAACCTCGCCCGGCTTGCCATCCGGGCGCGGAGCGGCGAAGCCTCCTCCATGGCCCGCCATCCGCCCCCGCCCGCGCTGTCCGACACGCCGCTCGCGCCCGGGCTCTATGTGGTCGCCACCCCGATCGGCAACCTGCGCGACATCACGCTGCGCGCCCTGGACGTGCTCGCCGGCTGCGACCTCGTGTTGGCGGAAGACACGCGGGTCACAGGCAAGCTGCTCTCCGCCTTCGGGATCTCCGCCAAGCTCGAGCGCCACGACGAGCACGCCGCAGAGCGCGCCCGGCCGAAGGCGCTGGCGGCGCTAGGGGAAGGCGCGCGGGTGGCGCTGGTCTCCGACGCAGGCACCCCGCTGATCTCCGACCCCGGCTACCGGTTGGTGCGCGAGGCCGCCCAGGCGGGCCATGCGGTCTTCCCGATCCCCGGCGCCTCCGCGGTGCTGGCGGCGCTGGCGGCCGCGGGCCTGCCGACGGACCGGTTCCTGTTCGCCGGCTTCCCGCCGCCGAAGAGCGCCGCGCGGCGGGCGTTCCTCGACGAGCTGGCGGGCATCCGGGCGACGCTGGTGTTCTACGAAGGCGGCTCGCGGCTGGCGGAAAGCCTGGCCGACATGGCGGCGGCGTTCGGCGCCCGCGAGGCGGCGGTGGCGCGCGAGCTCACGAAGCTGCACGAGACGGTGGTGCGCGGGCCGCTCGCGACCCTGGCCGCGGATCCACAGTTCGCCGCCCCGAAGGGCGAGATCGTGGTGCTGGTCGGGCCCGGCCGGGAAACCGCCGCCACCGCGGCCGACGCAGACACGGCCCTGAAGGACGCCCTGTCGCGGCTGAAGCCCGCCGAGGCCGCCGCCGAGGTCGCCAAGGCGCTGGGCCTGCCGCGCCGCGACCTCTACCGCCGCGCCATGGAACTGAAGCGATGAAGGCGGCGCGGACCTCAAGCCGGCGTGGCGAATGGCTCGCCGCCGTGCTCTTGATGGCCAAGGGGTATGGCGTCATAGGCGTCACGCTGAAGACGCCACAGGGCGAAGATCGACATCCTGGCCAAGCGTGCGGCGTGCTGGCCGTCGTCGAGGTGAAGCGCCGCACGTCCTTGCTGGCCGCGCTCGAGGCGGTGGGCCACGACCAGCGCGAACGCCTGCGGCGGGCGGGCGCCAACCTGGCCGCGCGGCGGCCCCAGCTGACGGGTGCGGCGGTTCGCCTCGATCTGGTGGCGCTCGCACCCGGCCGCTTTCCTGTGCATATTCCGGACGCTTGGAAGGGGACCTGACCAGACCTGTCGGATCGATGACGCGGGAAGACGCCGAGGAATTTCTGCTGGACGCCGGAAGCGCCGAGGACGGCGCGTTCCCGCTGCTGGACGCGGCGATCGCCTGCGCGATCCACGAGGAGCCCTCGCGCGATCCGCAAGGGGCGCGCGATCTCGCCCGCGTCGGCGTCGAGCGGCTCGCGACCCGACTGGAGCGGGAAAGCCCGGAGGAGGCGCTGGCCGAGGCGATGGCCGGCGACCTGCGGCTGGCGGGCGACCTCTTCACCTACGAGGACCCGGAGAACGCCGACATCGTCGCGGTAAGCGAGCGCCGCAAGGGCCTGCCGGTGGCGCTGGGGATCTTCTACCTGCACGCCGGGCGCCGCTGCGGGCTGAACGTCCAGGGTGTCGACTTCCCCGGCCATTTCCTGCTGCGCATCGAGACCGACGAAGGACCGCTGGCGCTGGACCCGTTCTCGGAAGGCCGCGTGGTGCTGCCCTCCGAGCTCACCCGGCGGGCGCTGCACGCGGGCCTGACGCCCAACGTCGCCGACCGGCTCGACCGGCTGATGGCGCCGGTGAGCGACAGGGCGGTGCTGATCCGCCTGCAGAACACGATCTATGCGCGGGCGAGCGCCGTGCGCGACTACCCCCGCGCCGAGCGCGCGGCGCTCAGGCGCGCGCTGCTCGATCCCACCGACCACCGGCCATGGCTCGATGTGGCGGCCTCGCGGGAGGGGCAAGGCGCTCTGGCCGGCGCGCTGGAGGCGCTGGCGCGGGCGACCGCGCTCGACGGGGGCGCGGCCCTGACCGCGCGCGCGCAGCGCGAGCGGGTGCGGCTGCGGCTTAACTGAAGGGGCGGCGGCGGGGCCAACCCGTTCCCACGGTTCGCGGCGCGACAGCTTCTCCCGTCAAGCGCGGAGCCGGTCCATCCGGGACCACATGCAGGGAACGCGGCTGGTGCTGAAGAACGTCAAGGCCGCGAGCGTGGGGCGGGTGCGATCTACGAGAAGTGACGCGGCGGTGGCGCTCGCCGTGCGCAGGCCCTATGTCGGACCGGGACAGGTTCGGGGAGAGGCCGCATGTCATTGAAAGTCGCCGTGCAGATGGACCCCATCGAGGGGATCAACATCGAAGGCGACACGAC